>JAAZXG010000029.1 GCA_014240255.1 Methanobacteriota archaeon | reverse complement strand
TGCTGCTTAAATAAAATTATTGATAATCTGTGTAATTAACTGTAACTATTTCTAATTGATTGTTTGGTTTCCATAATAACATTTTGCATTTGTTTGAATCTTTTTGTGATATTACTTTTTACGGCGTCAATGGCTTGGAATATAATGCACACTTCATGACAACAAGTTCAATGGGAACCCGTAACTTCGCAATTGATTATGATAACGATGGGAATAAAGATTCAATGCTTTACAGATACATCTACCAAAAACACACACTGAATTTCGATTTGCCTTTTGAACCTTATGGTTTCAGTTTGGTTTATGATGGTAATCGCGTGGATAGAATTTTCTAAGCTCTCTTAGCCCAGTATTCATCCGCCTTTTTCTGTGACCAGGTCATAGCGTTCTCGATACCATTGATGTGAGTATACTTCGACTTGCTATCGTATGCTTCTAACAGAGGTATCTAACGTCTTGATCTATAGCTGACATAGGCAAGCCCACCTACAAGCCCTAGAACTACCAATGCGGCCATCTTTAGAGTAGAATTATCATTACTCTCTTCCTTCTTTTCTATAGAGAAAGCAGTATTCTGCTTATTATTGGTAATATTAGTTTCACTAATTATATTTTCAGGGTCAATTTCAACTTTCAGATAATGCATTCCTGCGGTAGCTGTCCAAACAGCAGTCACAGTTACTTCATCTCCACTTCCATCAAATTCAGCAGTGGTTAAATTTATTGCAACATCATCAGCATAGAATACCACTGGTACGGAATGAATTCCTGAGTGATTTACCAAATTGTTTATTGTTGCTGTAAATGTTACTTGATCTCCAACAGCCGGTGCTCCTGGATTCCAACTAAAGTCATTATCTAATATTGTAAAATCAGGTTCAGGTTGTTCAATAGGATATACAGTTATTTCAAAAGTTCGAGTAATATCATCGACATCATTATCTTGATTATCACTCCACATTATTTTTACATTAAACACTTCCCAGACTCCAGGTATTACTCCCTCGTTAGGGGTTATGCTTAGTACAACTGGTTTGTTATTATCTCCAGAACTTAGGCTTATTTCACTTGGTTCAAAGGCTGCCGTCCAATTTACTGGGATACTACCGGTATCAGTTTCTAAAACAATATCAAATGAACCAGTTGATGTAACATTAAATGTAAAGATAGCACTTTGTTCAAGTGGAATTTCATAGCTATTCATATCTAAATCAACTTCAATTCCTCTCATTAATTCACTAACTATAAATTCAGTTTGAGCTACTCCATCTAAGCTGTCAGTAATGTTAACATCCAAATCTAAAATATAGATATAGTCATCTGGAGCTTCCAAATCTTCATATTCACTTACAAAAGTATAGTTGCCTGAAGGCACTACCATTTCAATGCCACTATCTTCAACACTAAATTCAAAAGTAAAGTTATTTCCACTAACATCAATTTTTGCAAAGTCAATATCCTCAGAAGTATCATTAGATTGATAAGTTACAACATAATTTACACCACGAGTTAAAGAAGCATTTAGATCAGTAGCTTCTTCTAGTTCAAGAGCATTGATACCAACATAGCTTGTTTCTTCGGTATTGTAGAACCAAGTTTGATAGGATCCAGTTTTTAGATATATCTGGTAGGAACCATCACTGTCAGAAGTAGTAGTCTCATCAATTTCATCGCCTTGAACATTCCATATTTCTACTTGTGAATTTCCAAGCAATTCATTTGGATCTGCAATTCCATTAAAATCACGGTCATAGAATATAGTTCCAGATACTCTAACCTTCCAATCTGCATTCTTTGAGAAAGTTTGTTGTTCTTTACCAGGTTTAACATTGAGCATTTTGCTCATTTTGAATTCATCAGCTCCATCATTCAGAGTAATATCCATTTCTAGATCATATAATCTTGGAACCATATCTGAGATTATAATTTGTCCATCCTCATTAGTCGTAAGTGCAAATGAGCCACTATTTGGAGCTTCAAAGATAACTTCAGCATTACTTAATGGAGTATTACTTCCTGTTGCATTTATGTAATTAATTGAAATTGTAACATTCACAGTTTTAGGAGTCAACACAATATCGTTATACGTCGGATTTGCTCCAGCAATAGTAATTGAGCCTGTAAAGTCTTGATATCCATATTCATTCACAATGACATCATAGTCTCCGTTTGGTAAATCAATTTTACCATAGTTGTCATCAGTTCCAAAGAATCCATCCTCAGTATCAGTATCTGTAATGAAAACAATTCCTTCATCAGAAATGAATTGAATTCTAACTGAATGATCCGTAATCACATTACCATCAGCCTGAGAGGTCACTTTCCCTTTCACATGTCCTTGGTTTAGAAGTGTAATAGGATGAACTGCTGCCGATTCTGTCAATTCTAATAATCCACCATAACTGTAATGTTTACTGGTTAGTCCATCTTGGAAAGTAACATAATAATTACCAGGGAAAAGATATTCAGAATAGGTTCCCAATGGAGTAGATTCAACATTAGTAACATTTCCGAAATCATCAATAGGAGTAAACTGAACTATTCCGGTCTTTGCATCACCATCTAGAGCAATGTCTCCTGAAACTTTATATCTTAATTCAGCAGCAAGCTCTCCCATATCAATTGATGGAGTTCCAATTTGAATGATTACTTGTCCAGATACATAGTATCTACTTCCTGCATCATCAAGCGTTACAGTATACATGTAATTGTCTGGAGGTAACATCACATCTTCAAAGTCTCCGTTTGAATCAGTTGTGAAATTTAGATTAAAGAAAGGATGACTCATTGGTGAGAAAGATATCTCTGCGTTAGGAATTGGAGTTCCATCATAAACGAAGGTTCCATCAACCGAAGTAGGTATTCTTTTAGCTACAAGAATTAATTCATCAGCTCCTCCCACAATTGGCATCTCTAGTTGAGTAATCGGTTCTTTAACATCATCAGGTCCCAAGTACATTTTATCTAAAGTATAACCAAATTTATCTAAGGTTATATCATAATTTTCAGGAGGTAGCGTTTGAATGTTTGCTGGATCTGTAGCCCACATTTCAACATCTGCAATAGTCGAACTAAACTTTACCAAACCTTCTAGTGTTACAATCTCATCTAAGTATTCTTCATATAAAATAATCATAACATTACTTCCTAAACTTGTAGAAAAGTTAACATTCTCTTTGTCTCCCCCTTCAATTTGGAAACTAGATAAACTTACATCTTTTTGCCCTTCATTAGTATCAACTAGTGCGTAAGCATTGTAATTTCCATCAGGTAATATTATTTCATATTTACCACCAAAAGTAGTCGTTGTTGTAACCGACCCACTTTCAGATTCAATTCTTAGAGGTGTTTGAGGATAAGTTAAATCTCCACTTTCTTCATTTAGTATGCCATCTCCTTTACCATCACTATCCCAGAATAAGATACCTTCAATAACGCGTCCAGGACCCATAGCTGCATCAATTGGTGCAGAATATGTATCACTATCAATCCGACCTAGATATGCCAAAGTAGTAACTTCCGAATTATGAGTTGTATAAATATTGTATTTACCAGCTGTAAGAACAGTTGCAAAGTATCCACTCTCTGTTGTGAAAACATTATCACTGAAAAGGCCATTCAAGTTTCTAAAGGAAATTTGTTCATTAGCAATTGCCATATCATTATGAGATAAAGTACCTTCGACTCTGAAACCTTTCAATAATGTCGCATTGAAACTTGTTGAGTCTCCTGCACCAAGTTCTATATGTTTTGTATTATTTGTCCATCCAGTATATGTCGACTCAGATTCAAAATGCATGGTGTAATTTCCAGGCAATAAATTATCGAAACAGTAAGAGATTGAAGAACTTGAAGTTTCACCAGAACAGGTTGAGCTATATTGATATGAGTTCAAGAAAGATGTTTCTATAACACTATTATTAGTTTCATCGAGTAACGAAATAGTTACCATTTCACTATCTACATTACCTACTGTAACTCTGCCCCAGATCTTACCAGATTTTAGTGCACCAGGTCCTTGATTACCCTGGGAAGGGATATGTTGGTTTTCAGTTAAAGCAGCTTTACCAAGATATGAAGCTAATTCTACATCATGCCCGTTAATTACAGTCGTAATTCTATATTCACCAGGTGCTAAACCTAGTAATTGGTAATTTCCGTTTGCATCAGTATTTACTACATCAACTTCATTTGAGCGAATATTAGTTGCAGTTATTGGAGCTAGAGGAATAGCTTCATCACCTGAATCAAATGCTTTATCCTTGTTATTATCCCAGAATAGCCTTCCTGAAACTGAAGAAGCTTCAACTTCTAAATCTATTTTAATTTCAGAACCACCAGTTTGTCTTGTTGCTTGTTCTTCTGAGACAATTACGTTATCCTTTGTTACTAATATATTATTAGATACAAGTTGGACTCTTTCCACATCACTTTCATAGTTACCAATTGAAACAGCTAAAGTTAAATTTCCAGCTGGAGCTATTACGCTGTATTCTCCTTTCTCATTTGTCGTTGCTCTACCATGTGGTACTTTATATTCGTCAGAAACAGTTATGTTTGCATTAGCAACAGGTGATCCATCAGGAGTTGCTACAGTTCCATATATTGTTGCACCATCATAATATTTCAAGATTCTTAATCCTGAATTAATTTGAACTAATTTAAAATGAGTTAAATTCCATCCAGGTAGTGGTGGTAGCGATTGATCTTGACCAATAGTTCCTGAAATACTAGGAATTCCATCTTCAGCAGGTCTTCCAATATCGGTTGCTGACCAACCTATGAAAGATCTAAAGAACATCGAATTTAGGAATTTCTCTTTGTAAACTAGAGTTTGATCTGTAACTCTAAGATTGGGGTCTCCTTCTAATAATTCAATGGCTTCATCAAATGGTAATGTTTGACCGTTAGATAATTGGGCTTGAACTTCAATAAAATTGCTAATATCATAATCTGCCAAAGTAACAGGAGCATACATAATACCTGTATTTTTTGAATTATAAGGCATCAATCGAGTATCTGCCGCGAAATAACGTATTGATTTTCCAGTAGTCTGTTCTATTTCCCAGATAATATCAGAAAGTTCATCTTTCTCTAAAGTCATTAATATTGGCTTACCGGCCCTTATAGCTGCATTTTTCTTATGAACTTCTTGATCAGTTCCATCAGCTTTCTTTGGAATATAACTTTCAGGGTTTGAAATAATATTTTCAAGTTCAGTAACGTTTTCTTCAGAATAATAATCTAGTAAATGAGTTCTGACTTCATTACTAAATATGTTAGACTCTCTACTAACTTCAGGTTCTAAAAGTCGGTATAACAGAAGAGCCATAGCTTCTTCTTCAGATTGTGACGAAATAAAATTTCCTGCGATTTGATATCCAAATTGGAAGTTATCTGCAACAGTTGGATGTTCTCCAATATCTATTGCCCAGAATCCGTAATCCCACCATGACATAAATCCTGGCCTTTCTTCAGGTTCTAGTTCAGTATCCTGTTCAGCTAACCATTCCAATCCATCTATCCAGTAATCTTGAGGGAATGAAGGTCCCGTATTTCCCATATACCAAAGTTGATTATTGGTAGTATTATACATCCCTGCAACATGCCCTTGATCATTTAGTCCTTGAGGATACATAGTAGTGTTTGTACGCTGACTAGAATCGTATTCACCAGGTCTAAAGAAATCATAACTTAAGAAATTATAAACATCAACATCGTGATCTTTTTTATTTTCAAAAGGAACTCCAGCATCATAACCATAGAAAGTATTAGGTAGGAAAATAAATAATCCAACAAATAGGACTACCATTGTTCTTTTTAGTTCTATTCCTTTTCTTAGTCCACTAATTCTGTCACGGAATCTATATTGGTCATCATCTTGAGCATCCATGTGCCCAATTACCATTATTAATGTGATAAGAATAATTGCTGAGAGTAATCCAATTAAAACACTCACAGTGAAAAATAACCAAAATCCGATAATCAATGAAAGAATAGATAATCCTAGGAATGTTCCTCCACGTTTTCCCCAAGAGGCTTTCCACGTAGCAAGTACTACCGAGAAGTTAGCCCAGTCAATTATCAACCACGTTATCCAACCACTAATTAATGAAACAACAGGTGTTGCATTGAAAATAAAACGAACTGCAGATTGAGCCATATAGATTGAAACAACAGCCCAAACCATAACGAACAAGTAATCTTTCTTCCAGATACTTTGGTTGTATAATTGATATGCCATCCATACTATACCGAAAAGAGCCAGCCATATTGAAACGGGTCCGAATGCGAATACGAAATCCGTGAATTCAGGCGCTTGAGCCTCAGCAATTGTATTGAATAGTTTTGTTCTTACAAAGTATCCCTGGCCACTAAATAATAAGAATCCAAGATCAGTGAAAACATAAGTAAGTAGTAGATAAATTCCTAAAGCAATTCCAATTGACGATCCAATAACTAAGAGCCACGGAAAATCTCTAGTAGTTACCATCAAAATTGAAAATAACATATATCCAAGTAAAATATAAGCTGGAGCTTCCCACCAGGTGTTAACAAATCCCATTGTGTTGTAATAAGGATATGAAAGAAGAACAGGCATAGCTAATGCGATAAATCCAAGCATTGCCGTAGTTAAACTATCAATTCTACGGAAAGCGTTGATTAACATTTGGAATCCAAGATAGATTGCAATAATAGCCATGATGTAAGGGAAACCTTTCCAACTCATGGCAATCATAGTAATCGTAATGCCAGTTAGACCAGCATACCCTATTGCCAATTTTTCAGACTTCACAAAATTAGTAAAACCTTTCTTGATTTCCTCAAAATCACTCCAATTCGAAACCCATTTTTTATCATTAGCAATAGTCAGAGCCTTCATGAAAAAGAAATATGACGTTGTTGTGAACAGAATAATATACGAATCGTGGTCAGCTAGAGCTAAACTAGAATGACTGACGTGTCCGGAGTTAACTCCGATTAAAAATGCTCCGATAAGTCCCGCTTCTTTACCAAATTGAGATTTACCAATAGCATAAACTGGGAAAATTATCATTGCACCGTAAATTGCAGGTAAAACCTCCATCGCCCACCATACAGATTCCTCAGATGAAGAAAAGAAAGGAGAAAGTGCTAAACCAATTATTGCAATCGACCAATCAAACAAAGGAGGTCTGTTGTTATTCGCTCCATATGGATAATTTAGCATTGGATCTCTCTCCAAATGTTCTCCATTTTCAGCAACATAATCAACTACACGTTTATGATAATAAGGATCACTACCGCCAGTAAGTTGGAATCCATCTTCAGTAGCTGGTTCTATAGTCCATGCCGTTCTAATATAAAGTGAGAAAATAAAAATAGCAACTAAAGCTATGACTGTTGTCCAATTAACTTTACTTATTTTAGAAGATTTAAGTCCTAATTTACCATCCTTTCCGGCAGAGAGCCCTCTATCTGAAGAAGAGGTAGTTGCTAATCGGGTACGAAAGCGATTTTTCGACTTGGAGTCACGCTTTCGGCGCGTTTGTCTTGCCATTGATGTTGTGTCCTTCCGGTCTTTCTAAACAAAGACGGACTGCGCGCCACTCGGATGGTTATATAAGGTCTACTCTAAAATCCGTGCTAAGCTGAAGGTAGAATTGTACCTTTACAATCACCAAAACCAATTCTGTATCCTTTTCCTTTACACCAACCCTTCAGAGTCACAATATCTCCATCTTCCAAAAAGGTCCTTTTTTCACCATTTGGAAGGCTGATTGGTTCCTTTCCATTCCATGACAACTCAAGCATAGATCCTCGATTATCTTTTTCAGGTCCTGAGATGGTTCCACTTGCCAATAAATCTCCAGTTCTAAGGTTACATCCGGTAACAGTATGATGAGCTATTTGCTGTGCCATATTCCAATACAAATAGTTGTAGTTAGTTTTTGATATGATATGCGATTCAGACATATTTTCAGCCTTCAAATGTATCTCTAAATTTATATCATAATTACAATCTTTTTTGTTATTTAGATAATCAAAAGGTTTTGGGTTTTGTTCAGGACTCTTACATTTGAAAGGTTCAAGAGCTTCCATTGTAATAATCCATGGAGAAATACTGGTTGCAAAGTTTTTTGCAAGGAAAGGTCCTAATGGAATATATTCCCAGGTTTGAATATCTCTTGCAGACCAGTCATTAACGAGAGTAAATCCAAAGACATGGTCCTTAGCTTCGTCGACAGCAATAGGTTCACTCAATATATTTCCTGAACCAATTAAGACTCCCATTTCAAGTTCAAAATCCATTCTATTACAATCTCCAAAACTTGGTTTTTCGGCATCAGGTGCTTTCGTTTGACCCTTTGGCCTGACAATATCAGTTCCGCTTAGAACAACTGAAGAAGCTCGCCCGTGATATCCTACTGGTAAATGTAACCAATTTGGCATGAGTGCTGCATCAGGTCCTCTGAACATAGTACCTACATTTGTTGCGTGTTCACGAGAAGAATAGAAGTCAGTATAATCTCCAATATCAACAGGCATTTCCATTTCAGCATCATTCATAGGTATAAGTGCAATTTTTCTTAATTCATCATTATCTTTGAAACTAGTATTGTCCTCTCTCAATAATCGACTGATCGTAAGTCTAGCTTCTTTCCAAGCTTTTTGTCCCAATGCCATGAATGCATTCAGAGTAGGTTCATGGAAGACTTCAGTTTCTTCAATATCGGTATCAATGAAAAATCCAGCATCATCTAAGTAAGCCAAATCAATTACATAATCTCCGATTGCAGTTGCAACGTGTAAATCGCCTCCGCCTTTTGGAGAGTAGACTCCAAACGGAATATTTTGAATAGGAAAATCAGAATTTTCATTAACTTCTATCCATGATTTTAATTTTGAATCGTGTGTTTCGTCCATTACATCCACCCTAGTTGTTTCAAGTCATCAATGGGCTCTTCAAAAGAGCAACTGCCGTATGAAATTGCTCTATTTCCACGAGCTTCTTTTATCTTTTCTAGGTCCATTTCAAAATGAGTATCTCGATCGTCTCCTACTTTCCAAGCAAGTTTCGAGTCGTCAAAATTGAAATTATCTGAGTTATTATCATCAATCATATGCGAAAGAAGGATAAACATACGATATTTTTCTTGAGAATGCTGAGGTTGTTCAAAGTTTGAAGCTAGAATTCCAGCTCCAAATACATTAACAAATCCGTGCATATCACAATCATATTGTTCTTCAAAATGACGTAGTGGATGATGAAGTCCCGCAGTGAACTTCATTGGAATTTTGTTGAGTGAACATGCTTGAATCATTGCAGCTACTTTTTCAACACTTGGAAATGCATCTTTGACAATTCCTCCACATCTCAGTTTTATGCCAGCATTTTTCATTTCAGAAATCATAGCAACAGTTGGCACTACTACAGAATCCCAACTAGTTTCATCCAATTCAGTAGAATAATCAATTCCAACATAAGGCAATTCAGCAAATTCATGATAATGTTTAAGATTATTTTGATTCAATAGGTCTGTAGCTTTTTGCATTATGTCTTTTGATGGTGTATTTGTCGCTAATTTACATTCAATAACATCAATTTCTATTTTCCCGGCATGTTTTTCTCTAAAATCATTAATATCAACTATATTTTGCTTAATATTATTTAAATACTCATCGTCAGAATTTCCACCGCCACCTAAAACAGACAGCTTTAATGGTCCAATCTTCTCAAAAAGAGGTAAAAACTCTTCTAAATCATTGAATTGTGTGATAGGTATAATGAATCGCCCTAAGATCCATGAATTTTCACCTTTCAGATGTAAAATATATTCATCAATAGCTTCGTTAAGTGGCAATTTAGCTGGAGGAAATAGGCCAGCATAATCTATCAATCCATCCATGAAAGTTCGAAGACTTTCTTTCATTAAATTTATTCGCCCAAGGCGTCCTTGTACCCTTCACCATCTAGCCAAGATTTTGAATAATCAGGATCTTCTACATTCAGAGCAAATTTAGCTACTTTTAGAGGATAATGTGTGTCTACCATTACTGCTAATTCATCAGTACGTTTAGCACCAATTGATCCTTCATATTTGCCAGGATGAGGTCCATGTGTTAATCCATCTGGGTGAAGCGTCATTGAACCAAATTCGACACCTTTACGGGACATGAATTCTTTAGAATCATAATAGATAACTTCATCAGACATTACATTTGAATGATTGTATGGAGCTGGTATTGCATTCTCATCAAAATCGAATGGTCTTGGACAGAATGAACAAACTACAAACCTGTCAGCTGCGAATGTTTGATGAACTGGAGGAGGTTCATGAATTCTTCCTACAATAGGCTCAAAATCATGTATACTGAATGCAAATGGATAGTAATATCCATCCCAGCCAACAACATCACAAGGATGATGGCCCAAAGTCACTTCGGTAAATCGATTTCTTTGTTTTACAACTATTTTGAATTCTCCTTTTTCATCATGAGGAACAAGTTCATCAGGCCCTCTGAAGTCTCTTTCTGAGTATGGACTTCTTTCGATAATTTGTCCATATTCATTTCTATATCTTCTTGGAGTTCTTACTTCCCCAGGAGATTCAACAATTAACAGGGAATGTTCTTCATCATCCATTACATATCTATGCAAAATACCTCTTGGAATAACTAAATAATCGCCTTGAGAATATTTCATATTTCCGAATGCCGTTTCTAAAGTTCCACTACCTAGACTTACATAGATAATTTCGTCTCCTTGTGCATTTCTATAGAAATAATCATCATTCTTATCAGGATAACACATCATCATAATTGCATCATCATTGAATAAGAATGGTTTACGATCCATTATGGCACTACCGCCTTTATCAGCTCGATTTGTATAGAAATGTCTCATTCTAAGACTTTTATCATCTTCTTCTTCAAGCTCAAAAGTTCCAATCTCTTTGGTCGAAATTACTTCAGTTGGCGGGTAAATATGATATAGAAGTGAAGAAGGCCCAACAAATCCTTTATTTCCCTTCAGTTCTTCATGATAGATTTTTCCATTTTCATCTCTGAAAACAGTATGTCTCTTCTTCGCTACTTTTCCTAGTTTATGGTATCTATGCATTACAAGTTTCCTCTTTCTTCTTGATGTCTTTCAATTGCTTGGAATAAAGCTTTGAAATTTCCAATTCCAAATCCTTTTGAACCTTTTCTTTGAATAACTTCATAGAAAACAGTAGGTCTGTCTTCTACCGGTTTTGTAAACAATTGTAAAAGATATCCTTCATCATCACGATCTACAAGGATTTTCAATTCTTTTAATACTTCCATATCTTCATCGATATTTCCAACTCTTTTAGCTAAATTATCGTAATAAGTATCAGGCACTTCTAAGAATTCAACTCCATTTTCTTTAAGTTTAGTTATAGCATTTATGATATCATCAGTCAATAAGGCGATGTGTTGTACACCAGGGCCTTGGTAGAAGTCTAAATATTCATCAATCTGTGATTTCTTTTTACCTTCCGCAGGCTCATTAATTGGGAATTTGATTCTTCCATTGTCACTTTCCATAACTTTAGACATTAATGCTGAATATTCTGTAGAAATATCATCGTCACTAAAAGCTTGAAGTTGGGTGAAACCCATTATATCGGCATAGAAATTTACCCAATGCTCCATTTTTCCTAATTCAACATTACCTACAATGTGATCAATAAATCTCAATCCGACTGTATTTCCTTCTATTTTCTTTTCTTGGAATCCAGGGAGAAAAGGCCCACTGTAGTCATTATGTGAAATGAATGAATGTATGGTCTCACCATAAGTGTAGATTGAAGCTTTAGTTATGCTACCATTTTCATCTGTAATAACTTCAGGTTCTGCTGCACTTGTTGCTCCACGAGCAATACATGCCTCATAGCATGCTTTTGCATCATCTACATGAAATGCAATATCTTTGACGCCATCTCCGTGTGCTTTAATGTGTTCAGACATTTCATTATTGCCGTTTAATGGAGTTGAAAATATCATTCTTATTTTACCTTGTTCCAATACATAGCTCGCTCTATCACGATTTCCAGTTTCTAAACCAGAATAGGCCACTTGATTAAATCCAAATGCCTTTCTATAGAAATATGCGGCTTGTTTTGCATTACCCACCCAGAATTCTACGTGGTGCACGGCTTTCAGTGGTACCGGGTCTTCA
>JAAZXG010000028.1:14551-14760 GCA_014240255.1 Methanobacteriota archaeon | reverse complement strand
CACTGTTAAAGTGGAGGAAGGAGGGGGCAACGGTAGGTCAGTATGCCCCGAATCTCCCGGGCTACACGCGCGCTACAAAGGCCAGGACAATGGGCTTCGACACCGAGAGGTGGAGGTAACCCCCAAACCTGGTCGTAATTCGGATTGAGGGCTGCAATTCGCCCTCATGAAGCTGGCATACGTAGTAATCGCGGGTCAACATCCCGCGG
>JAAZXG010000028.1:0-14541 GCA_014240255.1 Methanobacteriota archaeon | reverse complement strand
CCTTGCACACACCGCCCGTCAAACCACCTTAGTTGGGTCTGGACGAGGGTTTGTCTTATGACACGCTCGAATCTGGGTTCAGCGAGGAGGGTTAAGTCGTAACAAGGTATCCGTAGGGGAACCTGCGGATGGATCACCTCCTAAGAAATAGGGTTGGCTGCCTAGCGCTAAATTGATTTCGAATGTTAATAACATCCTTAAATCTATCTCTGTTCTAAGTGAATAATGCTCGTACTTCTAGATGGTGTAAATTACCTTTTAGAAGTTTATTTTTGGTTGATATTAGGTGCGATTTTATTAGTTACATTAACTATAATATTTGCCAGACCAGATCCTTCAGAATTAAATGATAATACTGAATATTATTTGAAAGAAGGGGTGGCTACTGAAGAAACATCATATAATGATCGTACTGATAATGAAAATAAGAACCTAGATGAAGAGATAATTGAGGAGAAAATCGAAGAAGAACCTGAAGTATTAATTCAAAAAACAAAAGAACAGTGGGCTCTAGCGTTTACAATCTTTGGTTTAGCATTCATAACTGTTGGAAGTATTGTAATATATATTTTTGAATATACTTTTACAACGTTCTTTGCAGCATGTATGATATATGTAGGAATAATGTCTATTGTTAAAGGTATAACCCTCCAACTTTCACTTGATGGTTGGACTAAAAGAATTATTCCAATTGGAATATTTTTTATTAATCTTCTCCTTTTGACCGGATTATTGGGAGTGATTGAAGGACGCTTTTGGTTACCTTGGATAAAATTAACCGGATTCCAAAGAATTGTGAATATTTTTTTAATTTTTATATTACCTTACATGATTTGGATTGCAGTTCCCACATTTAACAAAAATAATAAGGAAACAGGTAAAGGGTATTTTTCATTAGTATTATTAAATAATAGCTTGAAATTTGTTGTTGCTAATTTTATAACATTATGGATTTTAGAATTTAATTTTATTTCTTTTCCATTATTAAGGCAATTTTCTAAAGTTGGGTTTGATTTATCTATAGATTTTCTTAAAATTGCAGTTGTAATTGCGATACTATCATTATTAAGAAATGATAGACAGTCCTTGATTAAGGCCATATTCAGTGGCAAAAAAACAGATTCTAATGATATTGAACTGGAGGATAAACAATAATGTCAGATACTACCGAAAGTGTAAAACTTTTCCAATCAATTACAGTTGCAATAATAATTTTAGTTGTAACAATTCCAGATATGGATAACTCATATAACCAAAACTATGTTTTAGATTTTTGTATTGAAGGATCGACAGAAAGCAGTTCGAACGGCAACGCAATTTCTTTTGAGCGACTTGATTTTTTTGCTTGTGAGATTGGTTTCATTGATGGTGAAATAGATCTTTCTTTATACTTAGCAAAAGATTTGTTTGGATCTATTCAGAAAGACCGTTTTGATAAAGCCTTTAATGAAGACACTAAAGTGGATATCTTAGTTTTGAATTATCAAAATTATAATAACTTTGTAAAAGGAGAAGATTACGGAGTTAGTAATATAGAACTTCTCTCTCTAAATATCAATTCTGAAAATGATATTATGTTAAAGGATATAGATTCTCTTAAACTCCATTCAGATTACTATTTTTTAGTTTTTAATTGGGAATATGGTGAAGGTGATGGCTCTTATAATTATCCCGAACAGGATTTTTTCTATCTGATTCGTTTAACATATAGTCTAGAGGCCAATGACTAAAAAGGTGCTCTACTACTATAAATCGTGAGTTCAGAATCTCTACAGAAATATGAGTTCAAGCAATCCCTTGAGAGACTTAAAAACTATAAAGGTCACGCAACCGAACTTGTTAGTCTTTACATCCCTCCTGAACGTAAAATATATGACGTTCAATCATATCTAAGAAATGAAGCTTCACAATCAGCGAATATTAAATCCAAATCAACTAGAAAGAATGTTAGCGCAGCCATTGAATCAATAATGTCTCGATTAAAATTATACAAGAATCCTCCAGAAAACGGGGTTGTTTTCTTCGTTGGTCACGTATCAAAAGGTGGCAATCAAACAACTATGGTTCAAGAAGTTGTAGTGCCTCCTGAACCCATTCCTACTTTTCTTTACAGGTGTGATTCTGGATTCTTTCTCGAGCCTTTGGAAGGACTTGGTGAAGTAAAAACACAATTTGGTTTGATTGTGATTGATCGTTCCGAAGCAGCTCTTGGAATTCTGAGAGGTGCCAGTATCAATACACTGAAACACATGTATTCACAGGTTCCTTCAAAACATGGTAAGGGTGGCCAGTCAAAACAGCGTTTTGAAAGGTTAATTGAGGAAGCTGCTCATGAATGGTATAAGAAAGTCGCATACTCAGCTACAGAATGTTTTCTGAGTAACAATGTGGAGGGTATTATCGTAGGAGGGCCTGGAGCAACAAAGGATTATTTTATTCGCAGAGAATATTTGAATCATGAGCTCCAGAAAATTGTTATTGATACTTTTGATACCGGTTATACTGATGAAACAGGGTTAAGAGAATTAGTTGCTAGAGGATCTGGAAGATTATCGGAAATGCAATTAGTTAAAGAGAAAAAGATTATGGAGGGATTTATGAAGGAAGTACTTTCTCCAACTGGGAAATTAGCTACTTACGGTATGAAACAAGTCGAAATTGCGCTTAATATGGGTGCGGTACATATGCTATTAATTTCAGAAGGTTTAGAAAAGATGAAGGGTGTAGAAGAGGGCACAGTCGCTCGTTTAGCAGAATTGGCAGAAAATAGTAAAGCGGAAGTTTCAGTTATCTCTATTGAAAGTGAAGACGGTGTTTCTTTACAGAAAGCTTTTGGAGGGCTTGCTGCGATACTAAGATATCCTATTAGTTAAACTATGTTATACACTCGAAAATGTGGAGAAATTGAAAATACGGACTTCGGGTCCGAACAGACCTTATGTGGTTGGTTACAAGATACACGGAACCTAGGAGGTATCGCATTTCTTCAATTAAGAGATATTACTGGAGTTATCCAGTTGACATTATTGAAAAAGAAATTAGATGCGGCCGATTTCAAGAAATGGACTAGTATTAATCGTGAGTCTATTATTTTAGTTAGAGGAATTATCAAGGAAAACAAAGAAGCTCCAGGTGGTGTTGAAATGTTGCCAGACAATCTAGAAATATTGAATGAAGCTGAAACTCCACTACCATTAGGAGTAATCGACAAGATAGATAGTGAAATCGAAACTAGATTAAATGCTAGATATCTTGATCTTAGAAAGAAATCAATTGCTGCTAATTTTCAAATTAGAGCTGCCGTATCAGGTGCAGTTCATAAGCATCTTAGAAAAGAAAATTTTCTAGAAGTTCAAACTCCAAAGATTATAGCCTCAGCGACTGAAGGTGGAACCTCTCTGTTTGAGATGAAATACTTCGATAAGACTGCATATCTTGCGCAATCCCCTCAACTTTACAAACAAATGTTAATGAGTGGAGGATTAGAAAGAGTCTACGAAATAGGACCTGCCTTTAGAGCTGAAGAACATAACACACCTAGACATTTGAATGAATTTATATCAATAGATATCGAAATGTCTTTTGCAGATGATGACGTTGTAATGGGCGTAATGGAAAGATTAGTAGATAGTGCATCAAGAGCTGTCGCAAAGGAGATAGAAGCCTTAGAAGTGCTAGGAATGAAGCCTATTGAACTACAATTACCATTACCAAGGATAACTTATGATGAAGCTGTGGAAATGTCAAACGGGAAAGCTGAGTGGGGTGAAGATTTATCTATGGAAGCAACAAGAGAAATTGCTAAGCAAATGAATGGATTCTATTTCATAACAAAATGGCCATTAGCACTCAAACCTTTCTATATTCAGCCAGATGACGACCCGAAATATAGCCGAGGTTTTGATTTTATGTTTAATGAAGTTGAGATGACTTCTGGTGGTCAAAGAGTACATGATGTTAATTTACTTAGAGAAAGATTGAAAGAACAAGGATTAGATCCTGAAGGATTTAATCATTACTTAGATCCGTTTAGGTATGGAATGCCTCCACATGCTGGTTGGGGTTTGGGATTAGACCGATTAGCAATGACTTTTGCCGGCGCTAAAAATGTAAGAGAATGTGTTTTGTTTCCTAGAGATAGGACCCGAATGACGCCATAGGAAAATAGGTGGTGGGTCCGCCCGGATTCGAACCGGGGATCTCCGCCATGTCAAGGCGACGTCATAACCAACTAGACCACGGACCCGCGAGATTCTCTATCTAAGGCTGTTTTAAATAACTTCCAATTTATTTCCAAGACCAATTCTTTCAGATATTGCTTCTAATATTTCAGTATAATCTTCTGGTTTACTCTTTATCAAGTTACCAATATTTTCTGATAATGAGTCTCCCAGAGCTTTCTCTTCTTTACTATATTTCCAAGCCCTACTCGAAGTAGCCTTTAGACAAACTAAAATTGACCATGATATCGACTTTGTCATGTTATTATTAGAAACTAAATTCTCTAATAATTTTAAGGCTCTAGCCTTTTCATCCACTTTCAGTAGTCTTACAACGTTATCTAAAATTTTAAGAGGTTCACTGAGGGATTTAAACTGAGGATACTCGCTAGTCAAACTTTCCTTAACTATTTGGTTGTACAACTTTCTTAGTAATTCTAATGAATTGTCGCCTACATAATTTTTAACTTCATTTTGATCGATTCGATTTACAAGATTTTTACCAGCAATATCCCATGTAAATTCAGTGAAACTGGAAAGAGACATATTATCGAGAACTATCGAATTATTATAATCTGAAAGAATATCTTCTACAATTGCCTCATCTATTTTACTATTAGAAATTTTATCCATAAACTCTTTTTTAGTAAATATATTATCAGATACAATAAAATGCTGTTCTCCACTATCTATTATTTTTTCTTTTTGGTAATTCAATAATGAAACCCATAATTCACTATCCGAAATTAAGCCTTTATTATAATTAGAAAGTAATTCTTTTGGTTTATCTGAGACTATATCTGAGAAAATTGTCTTAATGTCTAGCGTAAAGTCTATGTTAGGTTCAAAAGCAACTTGATGTTTGAGAAAGTGACTATAACTGTTTTCTTTGGATTTAGACATTCTTTTAGAAGGAATAATAATTTTCTCACCAAGTGAGACACAACAAATTTCTAGTCCAAAAGGTGAATCATTACCTAGTTTAATTTTGATATCATTACACGCTTCATTCCATAATTCTTTAGGATATTTTGGTTTTATTCCTGTACAAACCATTCCCTTTTGCATAACATATATAAAATATTTGTATTTCTTAACATAATCTAAATGTGCAAAACGTGACCATAATCTATTCTCATGGTTTTGAATTCCAATTAATTTTTCTTTAGAAATACCTGAACCCCGTAAAACATAATTTACTTCCCCATGTGGAAATCGAGCAATTGCCATGACTGGAGCTCCAGAATCAATAACAGTAAGAGAGGCACCATAGGCCTTGGCCAAAGGATCTTTAGGTTTTGAACCAAAGATACTAGACATAAATGAAGGTGGATTTTCATATTGCTCTTTAGCAAGCTCTAACTCTTTCAAGACTTTTGAATATAACTCAGCTTCTTTAGTTCCAGAACGAGTCTTAGGCAAAAGTAAAGCCGGATTATTCCGCAGCTCTTTAAGACGGGATATCAACTTTTTCTGCTCAGCTTTGGCAGCAGTTTTAGTACCTCTGAGTCTTGTTCTAGTTTTTTTCATTTTTTATAGCCTCAACTTAGTTCTAACTTTATCGAAAAAATTATCTTTAAATCTTACAATACTTACTGGATTCTTAGACTTCTTTAATTTAATTGAATCTTCTATTTTTACTAATATTTCTTCTTGGCCATCCAAAACCATTACAGCTTCTGAATTACCAGTTAATTTGACAGTGATATCATATTTAGAAGGAATAACAAGCGGTCTAGCACCTATACGATATGCAGCCATAGGAACAATAATATGAGATTCCATTGTTGGATATAATATTGGTGAACCTAAAGACATAGCATAACTTGTAGAACCTGTTGGTGTAGCAATTACCACACCGTCTCCTCTAAAACTATCTACTATTGAATTATCAATACTTATCTCAAAACCCTGTATTCTAGCAACTTTAGAAGAGTGCAAAACTACTTCATTCAAAGCCGTACCAATATGCAAATTATTGAGATATGTATCTATTCTTTGTAACTCTTGCAATTCGTAATTACCTTTGATAATTTCTTGAATGTGTGGGAATAAGTCTACAGCCTCTTCAATCTCGGTTAAGAAACCAACACCGCCGCAATTTATGGCAAAAACAGGTATATTTATTTTTGAAACTATATACAATAAAGTTCCATCACCTCCAAGTGAAATTACAACATCTCCACTTAATTCGCCAATAGGAATGCCAGTTAAACCCACTATTTTAGCAGTATCAGACTCTAATTCAAAGTCCTCAACAAGCCCTACCACTTTTGTAAGGATTTTTTCCATTCTTGGGTGCTTTGGATTTGCTACAATAGAAAATTTCACGTTCCCTCATCGAATAGATATTATTAAGGTAGCCTTGAATGGAGAATCATGAAATTAGGTGCGCATGTAAGTGTTGCAGGAGGTTTACACAATGCCGTTAGTTGGGCTCTTGAGATAGAGGCAGATACTTTCCAGATGTTTAGTAAAAACCAGAGACAATGGATTGCAAAACCACTGACAGAAGAGGAAATTACTGCCTTTAGAAAGCCTTTGGAAAAAACGAAACTAGGACCTTTGATGATTCACGGATCTTATCTTATCAATATGGGAAGTCCCGATGAAACAAAAGGTAAGAGAGCACAAACTGCTTTTTTAGAAGAATATAACCGTTGTGAAGACTTAGGTGTAGAGTATCTTAACTTCCACCCAGGTTCACATACACACCCCAAAAAAGATATGAGAGATGATAAAGTTGTTAGGGAAGAAGCCCTTGAGAGAATTGCCACATTAATGAATAAAACAATAGATGAAACAAAAGGATACAAATCAAAACTAGTGATTGAGAATGCTGCAGGCCAAGGGACGAATGTCGGTATTAAATTTGAAGAGATTAGACATATTATAGATCGAATTGATGATAAAAAACGTATCGGAGTTTGTATTGATACACAACATTCTTGGGCATCGGGATATGACTGGCGTAATAATTTTTCTAATGTGTGGGATGACTTTGAAGATATTGTTGGAATGGAATATTTGGTAGGACTACATCTCAATGATTCGAAGAGTGATCTTGGTTCAAGAGTAGATAGACATGAAAATTTAGGAGTAGGAAAGATGGGAAAAAGAACCTTCAAAAGTTTTATGACTGAAGATAGACTGAAACATCTACCAGCATATCTTGAAACACCAGGAGGGCCTGAAATGTGGAAACCTGAAATAGCCGTTTTGAGAAAATTAGCTGAAGAATGAATCCTTTTGAACGAATAAAAGCAAAAGTTAGAACCGAATTAGTTGATAAAATCCCTAGAAAATGGAAAAAGATCGGAGAGGTATTAATTGTTGATTTTGATTTAGTACCAAATAAAGATAAAAACATAATTGCCGAGACATATGCAAGTGAACTTAAGGTAAAAACTGTAATACAAAAGAATAAAGTTAGTGGAGAATTAAGAAAACCAAAGCACACTGAATTATTGTTTGGAACTGATACAGTTACAAAAATATCTGAATATGGATTAACATATAATATAGACCTTAGCGAAATAATGTGGTCTCCTGGTAATACGGGGTGGAGATCAGCTTTAGCAGGACCTGATAAAGTAAGTGATTTTTATTCTTTTGGAAATCCAAAAATAATTATTGATTATTTTGCAGGAATAGGATATTTTGCATTGCAAATGGCTAAAGGATATCCTGAATCTAAAATTATTGCAATAGATAAAAATCCAAAGTCTATAGAATATCTAAAGATTAATGCTAAAGAGAATAACATAGATAATATTGAAATTATTAATGATGACTGCAGAAATATAAAATTAAAGGCTGATGTTATACATCTTGGATATATTGGTAATACTATAGATTTTCTCGAACATGCTCATAGCTGTTTGAACAAAGAAGGAACAATCATATTCCACGAAGTATATCGCAATAATTGGTTAGGATTCAAAAGCAGAAGTGAATGGGGAATTATTCCAAAAAAATTCTCACAATTAATGGAAGAAAAAGGTTTCAATGTTGAAAAATTTGATAGAGTTAAATTTTATGGACCGAGCAAGAGCCACATAATTTCTAGCTTAAAAAAAAATTAACTTTTCTCCTTATCAATACCTGCAAATAATTCTTCAAGGAATTTTGATGAATTACCCATCTTAGAAAGATCGCCATCCCACTTTTCTAGAACCTTCATATTTTCAAACTCAAAAGCAATCAAAGTATCCATTATCGCATCTTCGGCTTCTTGATTGAGAATACCTGTGTAAACTACAGCTAATTCTGAATAGGCTCCCGACGCAAATTTAACATGAAAATTACCAAATTGTATGTCGTTTAGAGAAGACGTTGTACTCGCACTAACTGCATCTTCCATAAAGTCCTTAACAGCTGTAAACATTCCTCCTAAGATATCAGCATCTGTTTGATCAACATTATTAGCCGATAAATTTGCAATAACAATTCCTGATTTAGAAAGCAAAAAAAGATTATGAATGCGACCAATTTTACCAGGATGTATCAACTTTTCCTGCAAAATATTAACCAATTTGCTAAACTCAGTACTTTTAGAACCTGAATCTTTAAGACCCATTTTTTCAGGTGAAAAATTTTCAACCATATCCTTGAAATCATCCATATCAATAGCTCCTGACTGTTGGCTAGCCATTTCCTCAAGATATTCCACAGCTTTCTCAATAGCTCCTCTAACTGTAGCTATTGTTGGAGGTTTCAAAAGATAATCCATAGCGCCATAACGAAAAGCAGTAATAGAATTTTGAATATCAGTTTCAGAGGTTAGCATAACGACCGGTAAATCTGGTTTCTTTTCTTTAACAATTTTTAGTAAATCTAAACCAGACATAACAGGCATATTGATATCACTAAACATCATCATATATTCACGTTCATCTAATTTAGTCAATGCATCATTTGGATCTTCGGCTAAAATAAGATTATATTCGGGCCATTTTTTAAACATAAAGTCCATCGCCATACGCACTGCAAAGTCATCGTCTACAGCAAGTATATTCGGCAATTTTTCATCAGACATAAATAACCATTAAAGTAGTCATATTAGAAATTGATTCTAAAATTAAATTTTTGATTTAAGAAAAACTGAAAGCTCTTCAAGGAGTAATTTGATTTTATCTCTATCATTTGTCTTAGCTGATGCTTCAATCTCAGTACCAAGAGTAGTAACTTCTCCAAAACCATACATCCCTCCACTTCCTTTTATATTGTGCCCAAAAGTTCTCAAAGAATCGATTTCTATATTATCTATATTTTCTTGAATTTTAGTTAATTCCTTGGAAGTATGATTAACGTACATCTCTTGCATCTCCGCCCACTCTTCATCATCAAACCCATCCATTACCTTCCAATTAGATGGTGTATTTTAGGTTATATTTTTAAATAGAATTATTAGCTATGTAAATTATGGTTCATTTTAGCACATCATTTAAAAGATTAATGATTTTTTCATTAGCTTTCATAATTTTACTAAACACGATGGCCTCAGTAAGAGCTGATAATACTATAGATGATAATGCGGCAAATATTGACCTTCTATGGATGCTGATTTGTGCTATACTCGTTTTCATGATGCAGGCTGGATTTATGTGTTTAGAATCAGGTCTAATCAGAAATAAAAACAACATAAACGTTGCATTGAAAAATGTGTCTGATTTTGGTATTTCAATAGTCTGTTATTGGATGGTTGGCTATGGATTTATGTTTGGAGTTAGTAAATCTGGATTTATTGGATTTAATGATTTTTTCTTCGACCCCACGGGAACTGTTACTTCTGGTCCTGCAATGACTTTTTTCATTTTTCAATCAATGTTTTGTGCTACTGCAGCCTCAATCATTTCTGGTTCAGTAGCTGAAAGATTAAAATTTAACAGTTATTTACTTGTAACTGCAATAGTAGGAACAATTCTGTACCCAGTTGTAGGTCACTGGGCCTGGGCCAATAGTGATATTAATTATGGGGGTGACGTATCTACTGGTTGGTTATATGATCTGGGATTTGCTGATTTTGCCGGATCAACAATTGTACACTCTACGGGTGGATGGATTGGCCTTGCAATTATCCTAATAATTGGACCTAGAAGCGGTAGATTTATAGATGGAAAGATTCGGAAATTCTCACCTAGCAATCTCCCATTATCTGTTCTCGGGGTCCTTCTACTAGGTTTTGGATGGCATGGATTTAATGGTGGAAGTAACTTAGTACTAGATGAAGCAGTACCGGGAATATTATTGAATACATTTTTAGCAGCTGCGGCAGGTATTGTGGCCTGCCTTATATTCTGGGGAGTTCAAAGTGATACTGCACCAGCTGGTGATTTGATTAATGGGTTATTAGCAGGCTTAGTAGCTGTAACTGCAAGTGCAAATTGGATTACACCTTTTGGTGCAGTAATAATCGGAGCTGGCGGAGGTTTAGTAGCATTATATGCAACGCGTTTACTAGAAAAATATGAATTAGATGACCCTGTAGGGGCCATACCGGTGCATCTTGCTGGAGGAGTTTTTGGAACTTTAGTTTTGCCTTTCTTTGCAGCTGAAGAATATTTAATTGGAAATGAAAATCTAGCAGATTATACTGGAAGTGTAATAATAAATCAATTTATCGCACAACTTATTGGAATACTCGCTGTAGGAATCTATACTTTTTCTTTAAGTTATATTTTATTAAATACGATAAATAACTACAGCCCCTTAAGAGTTAGTAAAGAAGCTGAAGATATAGGCCTTAATATTGCTGAACACGATTCAAGTAGTGACCAAATTGACCTTCTAAAAATAATGCAATATCAGAATGATACTGGAGACTTATCTGTAAGAGGTCCTGAAGATCTTTTCACAGAAGCTGGACAAATTGGCTACCACTATAATATTCTAATGAACAGTCTCGAAGACTCTGACAAAGTAATGAGGAAGCAGAAAGATGACCTTAAAATGGCAATGGGAAAAGCTCAAACGGCAAATAAAGCAAAATCAGATTTCTTAGCAAAAATGAGCCATGAATTAAGGACACCTCTTAACGCAATAATTGGCTACAGTGAAATGTTAATTGAAGAAGCTGATGACGATGGATTAGAAACCTATTCTGAAGATTTGTCTAAGATTAACTCATCTGGAGAACACCTTCTGACTTTGATAAATGACATACTTGATCTCTCAAAGATAGAAGCTGGGAAAATGGATTTACATATTGAAGAGTTTGACTTAGAAGATATTTTAAAACAAGTTGAAGCAACTGCAAAACCTTTGGTAGAGAAAAATAAAAATAAGTTTTTAATCAAGTCTAAGACTAAAAAACTTAAACTACAAAATGATCAAACCAAGTTAAGACAAATCTTATTCAATATGCTCAGTAATGCAGCAAAATTCACAAAGAAAGGTATAGTTACACTATCAATATCTAAAAAGACTAATGATATAACTTTTGCAGTCACCGACACAGGAATAGGAATGACTAATGAACAATTGAGTAAAGTTTTCGAGGAATTCACACAAGCTGAAAGTTCTACCTCCAAAAATTATGGAGGGACTGGACTTGGTCTTCCAATAAGTAAAAAAATGACTGAAATGATGGGTGGAAAAATGAAAGTGGAGAGTGAAGAAGGGAAGGGGACAACCTTTTCAATAATAATTCCTATTATGGTTAAGGAAAAAGAATAATGGCTGAATTGGAAGAACAGATAAGCAGATTAACTTGCAAATTCATTGATCCTAAATTAGAAAATCAATATAAAGAAATGAAATGGGAAAAAAACTCCAACTATATTTGGAATCTAATGATATTAGGGCATATAATATTCTTATTAATTATTCTTGATGATATTAAGCAATTAGGCATTCAACCAATTTATATTTCTGTACAAATTATATGTTCAGTTGCATTATACTTTCTTCTCTTTTATGAAGAATATAGAAAAGAATATTACGATATTTATTTTACTTTGACAATTCCTACTCTGATGATAAATGGCGCATATCACTATTACATGGATCCAGATGCACTTTTCGGTCCAGGAGCTGCCGCCCTCCCACTATTGACACTACTATTTTTCACAATATATCCCGTTGATTTTCTGAACGGCTTTTTCATAGTGACAACCTCAGTATCTGCATTTTTGATTTATCTTTTAGAAGTAGATATTATCTCTGGCGAACAAATTCCATATCTTTTGGTCATACCATTTGTTTATGGAGTATTTGTAAAAAGATCAAACGAATTCAAAAATAGAATTGACTACATAAAAACTGAAGAACTGAAGATTTTGAGAGTAAAAGCCCAAAAAGCTAGCAAAGCAAAATCAGATTTCCTCGCTAATATGAGTCACGAATTGAGGACACCACTTAATGCAATAATAGGATACAGTGAAATGCTAATGGAGGAAGCTGAAGATGACGGATTAGATACATATTCAGAAGACTTAAACAAGATTAATTCATCTGGGGAACATCTTCTAACTTTGATAAATGACATATTGGACTTGTCAAAAATTGAAGCTGGCAAAATGGAATTGCACGTAGAAGAATTTGATTTTGAAAATCATTTGAAGCAGATTGAGGCCACAGCCAAACCTTTAGTGGAAAAGAATGGTAATGAATTTGTCATTGAGAAGCCAGAAGATCTTGGAAAACTTACAAACGACCAAACAAAACTTAGACAGATACTATTCAATATGATCAGTAATGCTGCCAAATTCACGAAAAAAGGTACAGTTACATTAGGAATAACCAAATATAACGAGAAGGTCAGATTTGCTGTAACTGATACTGGAATAGGGATGAATGCGGAGCAACTAGGTAAGGTATTCGAAGAATTTACGCAAGCTGAGTCCTCAACATCAAAGGATTACGGAGGAACGGGGCTTGGACTTCCAATAAGTAAGAAAATGACGAAAATGATGGGGGGAGTCATGGAAGTTGAAAGTGAAGAAGGTAGAGGGACAACCTTTTCAATAACAATTCCCATAGTAGTACAAGAGGAATAATAATGACGAAAATTTTACTTGTTGAAGATAATGAAATGAATAAGGATATGTTGAGTAGAAGATTAATAAAAAAAGGATATGAGATTGTCTTTGCTATGGATGGTCAAGAAGCAATAGATATGGCTAAAAGTGAAACACCAGATGTCATTCTAATGGACATGGGTCTTCCCGTAAAAGATGGGCTTCAAGCCACTAAAGAAATCAAAGAAAATTCAGATACTGCAAGTATTCCAATTATCGCCTTAACTGCAAATGCAATGGCAGAACACAGACAAGAAGCATTGGATGGAGGATGCGATGAATACGAAACTAAACCTGTTCGCTTACCTTCACTACTTGAAAAGATTGAACAATTTACCTAGTCAGGTACAATTATAATTTTACCAAACATTGTTCCTTCTTCTAATATTTGATGGCCTTTGGCACCATCAGAAAGAGGAATCTCACAATCAATTACTGGCGTTATTGCTCCAGAATCCAATAATTTTAACAATTCTGCAAAGTCTGAATGTGAACCCATTGTAGAACCAAGGATAGATAATTGCTTTGAGAAAACATGACGGATATCTGTTTCAGCAATGGGGCCTTTGGTATTTCCTACTGTAACTATTCTACCACCTATACCTGAAAGAAGAATAGATTTTGACCATGTTGGCTTACCAACATTGTCTACTACTATATCATAACCTTTTCTTCCAATAACTGGAAACAATTCTTTGTGCCAATTCTCATTTGCTTTGTAATCAACAACAAATGAAGCTCCTAAATCTTCAGCTTTAGCTTTCTTTTCAGCTCCGCCAGCTACAACGTGAACTTCAGCTCCAAAATGTTTAGCTATTTGGATAGATAGTGAATTTACTCCACCACCAGAACCCATAACTAGTACATTATCACCTTTCTGTATTCCTGCCCTGATTACAAGCATTCTATAGGTTGTTAAGCCTGCAAGAAGTGGTGCAGCTGCCTGACTAGCAGTCATACCCTCTGGACGCTTATGAACGTTCTCTGCTGGCACTGATACATATTCAGCACATCCACCGCTAATATGTTCACCAAGAATACGATACCCTGGACTCATACTATCCATACCTTTCTCTGTCCAACGATCTTCTTTGGTAGATATTCCAGGATCAACTACTACTTTGTCGCCTTCTTTCCATTGTTCATTACCTTCAACAACAGTACCTGAAACATCACTACCTCCAATATGGGGCATTTCTAGATTGAGACCGGGCCAACCCTTACGGATCCATACATCTAGATGATTCAGGGCACATGCTTCAACTTTGATTAAAATCTGATTCTCTTTATTTTCTAAATCT
>JAAZXG010000027.1 GCA_014240255.1 Methanobacteriota archaeon | reverse complement strand
AGGATAACTACTGCTTTCTAACATATGCATTATTCGATCAACTAATCTTTCAAATTCTTCTTGAGAAACGGCTTTACGTTTTTTTGGACTCTTTACCTTTTCTTTACGTTTAATTTCATAAAGTACAATACCTACTGAATGTGATAAATTAAGAATAGGATAATCAGGGTTTGTTGGAATAGTTATGGTTGTTTCACATAATGCTAATTCTTCCCTATATAATCCATAATTTTCTCTTCCAAAAACCAATGCAGGATTTTCTCTTTCCTTAATTAAGCTGCCAATCTCTTTTACATCCTTCGGTGCTCTAAACCATCTTTTATCGCCTTCAGGTTTAATTCCACTAGTCCCAATAGTAATATCGCAATCTGTCAAGGCCTTCTCCATAGTATCAAACCGTTTTAAATTTTCTAGAATTGGTCTACCTGACTTAGATCTAGCATATCCATCATCATTTATTTCACATCCATTTACTAATGCCAAATCAGTTATTCCAAAATTTGCCATAGCTCGCGCCACTGCGCCTACATTTCCGGGATGCTGTGGTTCAACTAGGACAATTCTCATTTATTAAAATTCTTCAATATTACTATTGACTCTTTCAATTACGGGTCTAACGTCCGTTTCAACGATTTTTATTTCAGGAGCCATATCTTTCTTTCCTTCTAATTTTTTAATATCATCTATTGAGGGTTTAAGTCTGCTTTTAAACGATCCAACGGATTTATTATATGATCCTGTAAGAGTCGCAATTTTTTTTCCAACATCATCATATAATAAAGAATATTTATCAATTCGTTTTGATAATTCTTGGGCGGCCTTAATTATTTCATCAGCATTATCAGTAAGTGTCAATTGCCTCCAAGATTGGTCAACCAGCCTTAGTAATGGCCATATTGAAATTGGCGATGCAATAAAGACTTTTTTATTTGCTCCATCGTTGAACAAACTACCATCGTGCATAATCGCAGACTGAAAACCAGGTTCAAAGGGTATTAGCATTACAACAAAGTCTATAGGTCCTTCATATTGTTCGGCATACTTTTTGGTAGCTAAATCATTCATATGTTTTCTACATTTTTTTGCATGTTCTTTTTGGAGACTTATTCTTTCATTTTCATCTTCTTTTTCTAAAGATTCTCTAAAATCATTCATTGGACATTTAGAATCTACAGGAATTATTCCTCCATCAGGTAATTTGATCACCATATCGGGAATACCTTGACCACTCTGAGTCCCTTTCTGTTCTTCAAAATCAACATGATTTATCATTCCACAAGATTCAACAATATTCCTTAATTGGGATTCACCCCACTTACCTTGCACACTTGATGACTTTAGGGCCTGACTTAGATTTAGAGTCGTTGAATTAAGTTCATTACTTTGTTTTAGTAATCCTGTAATAGATTGTTTTAGCTCACCTACTTCTTCTTTTCGTTCTTTTTGAAGTTCCGAAACTTTTTTTTCTAAAGTATTTACACTTTCAGTCACAGGATTTACTACATTGGCCAAATCTTTTTTGTATAAATCCCAGTCTTTTTTTTGAACCGTCATATTCGTTTCAATGATGCTTCCTAAAGCTATTTTCGCAGCCTTGGTTACAGCTTCTGAAGCTGCAGCTAGTGTTTTTTCTTCTCTTAGTTTATCCAATTCTTCCGTATCTTGTTTTTCTTCCTTTTTTATATTAAAATACAGTATAAATCCTAAAAGAATGATTGCAATTGCTAGTAATTCACCTATGTAAGACTCTAACACGAATTTACAGATTAAATTAGACTAATTAGTATTTTGTCTAAAGTTCCTTCATAGAGGATACCAATTCAGTCATCATCTTTTTTCCATCACCAAAAAGCATCATAGTATTATCTTCATAGAATAAATCATTATCAACTCCAGCATATCCAACAGACAATGATCTTTTTACCATCACAATAACTCTAGCTTTATCTACATTTATGATAGGCATTCCTGCTAAAGGCCCTTCATTACTTCTAGCTGCAGGATTTACGGTATCATTTGCTCCAACAACTAAGGCAACATCACATTCTCCGATTTCTGAATTAATATCATCCATTTCAATTAATTTTTCATATGGTACATTTGCTTCAGCTAATAATACATTCATGTGTCCGGGCATTCTTCCAGCTACTGGGTGAATTCCGTATTTAACTTCACACCCATTTGCTTCTAAGAGATCTGCAAATTCTCGAACTTGGTGTTGGCATTGCGACACAGCCATTCCATATCCTGGTACAATCACACATTTTGAAATGCCATCACAAATCATTGCTACTTCCTCAGGATCGGATCCTACTTTTGTTCTTGTAACTTGTTCCTTATCTGAACCGCCAAAGGATTTGAATAATACATCAATGAGTTGTCGATTCATTGCTTTACACATAATGTTGGTTAGAATAAGTCCTGCAGCTCCAACCATAGAACCTGCAATAATCAAAACATTATTACTAATTATGAATCCAGTAAATGCAGCAGCTATTCCAGATAGAGAATTTAGAAGACTTACTACTACTGGCATATCAGCCCCACCAATCGGAAGAACAAATAAAATACCTAGAATACAAGATAGTACGATAATTCCAATTACATAATTTTGATTTCCAGGTTCTTCAATACTCATATAGATTAAAGCTACAATTGCAATAAGGAAAATTCCTTTCACATAATTTAGCCAACCAGGTCCCCAAGTCGGAGTTCGATACCAAGTCCCGAAGAGTTCGACTCCACCTTTTAGTTTCATCATAGCCAATAAACTTCCAGTTAATGTCATCCATCCAACTAGAGCTGAAAGTCCGATAGCAATCCAAGCTACGTATAATTCTAAATCTGTAGGAAATGTGTTTTCTTCAATTCGTCTAAATACTTCAGAGGCTGCAACGAGTGCACTTGCGGCACCTCCAAATCCATTGAATAATGCTACCATTTCAGGCATTCCAGTCATTTGAACTCTAACAGCCATAACATATCCAATTAAACCTCCAATAAGCAAACCTCCAGCAATTAGAACAAAGTTATCAATTTCTCCAAAATTCATTTGTGCAATAGTTACTACTACAGCAAGTAGCATTCCTAAAGCCCCATAGAGATTACCAGTTGGAGCTGTACGTGGGTGGCCTAGTTTCTTTAATCCTAAAATAAATAGAATAGAGGCAATTAAATATCCAATATCCCAAACCGCAGGCTCCATCTATTTCCTCCTCCTTTTTCCAGCAATCATATTCAACATTCGATTAGTCACAGCAAATCCACCAACTACATTTATCGTAGCCAAAATCAATGCAAAAAATGCTAACCAAGCAGCAGAACCTGGATTTCCGTTGTTAAAAGCCGTATTAGAGAAAATAAGAGCACCCACTACAGTAATACCTGAAATGGCATTCGCTCCAGACATAAGTGGAGTATGTAGTGTTGGAGGTACTTTTGTTATCAGTTCAAATCCTAAAAAGATAGCTAAAATAAAAATAGTAATTGCTCCAATTAAAGTAATAAGTTCCATTATCTCATAGCCTCCATTAGTTTGCTATGATTGTCATGAATTTTTCCATCTTCCGCAATTAGAATTCCACCATATCCTGCAGAAATTCCTCCTTCATCCCCAGTCAATACTTGTTCTTCTTGATTTATCACTAGTTTTCCTTCATCAACCAATACACTTACGAAGTTAGTAACATTATTCGAATATAACATTGAGGCCGTATTTGGAATGGCTCTGCAAAGAGTAGGTATTCCTATTATCGTTACACCATCTTTTTCTACAATTTCATTTTCCTTACTTCCAACAATATTTCCACCCGTATCAGTGTTCATATCAACAATTACGGATCCTTTTTTCATTTCTTTGGTCATTTTATCATTGTTTTCTTTATTAAAGAATAATTTAGGTGCATCAGCACCAAATAATCTAGCAGTAGTAATCACGACATCAGCTTCTTTGACAGATTCCATTAATGCATTATCAAATGCTTCTTGAAGCCCCTTATCAGTGAATAAAGAAGCATGTCCACTTGAACTTTCAGCGTCTTTCCATCCAGGAACATCAATGAATTTTGCCCCTAAACTCTCAGTATCTTGTTTTGCAGCCAATCTAACGTCAATAGCTTGAACTGAAGCACCCAATCTTTTAGCAGTAGCAATTGCTTGAAGGCCAGCTACAGCAGCACCTTGAATTATGAATTTAGCCGGTTTTACAGTACCTGCAGATGTCATCATCATAGGTACCATTTTTGCGATATACTGCGATCCCATTAGGGCTGCTCTATATCCTGACAAATTATCCTGACTCGAATTAACATCCATTGACTGTCCTTTTGATAATCGTCTTGGTATAACTTCTAGAGATAGTAAGGTTATTCCCGCATCAATAATTTTGTTTGTTTGTTTCAAGTTCCTGAAAGGATCAGCCATACAGGTCAGCATTTGTCCTTTTTTCATCATTTCTAAATTAGGAATATTAATAGATGCAATTAATTCGGCAGACATTACTTCATTTAAATTCCCAATTTGCGCGCCCTTATCAGTATATTCGGAATCAGAATATTTTGATAATTCCCCTGCACCTTCTTGAATAATGACCTCAAATCCTAATTTTTTTAATTTAGGAATAGAAATAGGTACAATTGCTACACGTGTTTCATTCTCAACAGTTTCTTTTGGGACTCCTATACGCATTATTTTCTCCAACAGTTTTTATCATGGTCAAAATGACCTACAATGCAGTTTACAAAGTGTTTGATAAAAGTATTCCTCCTACTTTCCGATTTCACGAGCTATAACTAATCTCTGTACTTCTTGAGTTCCTTCGTAAATTTGAGTTATTTTTGCATCTCTGAAAAATCGTTCGACAGGGAATTCAGTAGTATATCCATATCCGCCAAGAACTTGAACCGCTTTTTCGGAGACCCACATTGCAGTATCGCCGGCATTTAGCTTTGCAAATGACGCCTCTAGTGTGTGCCTTGTTGCACCATTTTCATAATGCTGTTGCTTTGCCCATGCAGCTTTGTAAACCTGTAGTCTTGCAGCATCTATTCGTAAAGCCATATCTGCTAAGTAGTTGCTAATCGATTGATGTGCTGCGATTGGTTTTCCAAATGTTTCACGTTCTTTTGAATATTTGAGCGCTGCCTCATATGCACCTTGAGCGATTCCCAGTCCTTGAGCAGCAATGCCTATTCTTGAATTATCCAAAGCGTTCATTGCAATAGCGAATCCTTTTCCAACCTCTCCTAAAACATTTTCTTTCGGTACTTTACAATTTTCAAGAATCAAAGTAGAAGTATCACTAGATCGTATTCCTAACTTTTCTTCTTTTTTACCTATTTTAAAACCTTCAAAATCCTTTTCAATAATAAAACATGTTACTCCGCCATGTTTTTTAACACCATAATCGGAGTGAGTAGTTACTTTAGCAAAAAGAACAAAAAGATCCGCTGTAGTTCCATTAGTAACCCACATTTTTTCACCATTTAGTAAAAAGCAGTCATCTTCTTCGGTAGCTCGGGCAACCATTGCGGCAGCATCAGTTCCAGAACCAGCTTCACTTAATGAATAAGCTCCTAGGTACTCACCAGATGCTAATTTAGGCAAATATTTTTCTTTTTGTTCTTCATTTCCATTAAGTGTAATTGTCATTGAACACAGTCCAACATGAACTGCAACCATTACGCCTAGTGAAGGATCAACTCTAGATAATTCTTCAATAACAATCGCTTCTGAAATATCATCTAATTTTTGACCGCCATATTTTTCAGGAATGGCCATACCGGCTACGCCCAATTCTGCAAATTGCCGAAACTCATCAATTGGCGGTATCTGTTCTTTATCTCTTTTATAACAAGAAGGTCCAGCTACAGTTTCAGCAAAATCTCTAACCATGTCTCTTATCATGGTTTGGTCATCCGTTTCAGCAAAATCCATCTTAACCACCCATTAATTTGATTATAGCTTCAGCAGGTTCTCCACCACATTCTTCTAATGCTTCTTTTGCTTTATCGGTTGAAACTCCAGCCTGTGATGCCACTAATTCAATATCTTCATTAGGTATACTAGGAGTATTTTCTTCTCCACTCAATCCTCTTTCTTGTGGTTCTCCAACAATCTGATATGATTGTTGCCCCATCATATTCATAGCACTTACTGAGGGATTACTAAAATAAATTTCTTTATCTTTTGTTCTTATGATTACTTCAGTAGCATCTATCTCTTCAGTTGAATTTTGTAATTGCTTTTGCAGTTTTTTCATCATCCGGGGGTTCATACGCCCCATTCCTGGCATCATATCTCTCTTACACCCTACCCTCTAAAAGAATTTACGTTAAGCGGTATCTAAGAATAACTGCCATATTCCCCAATCCGTTTAACATTTCTCCGCCATGATGATGAGAAGATATTTCTACTATTTCAGTTCGATTGTCCTCAGCTAGTTTAAGCAATAATCTTCCTTCTTTAGTTCTTGTATTTTCCGATAGAATTAATAATTTTTCCGCAGCGCCATTTTCAAGTGCATTTTTAACATGATTTTTTCCATATGTTGCTAAATCTTTTGCGATTGCATCTTTTAATAATTCAACGGCATTCATCTCTTCTTGTATTTTGATCTGAGATACAGCTTTGGGCAAAGTACCTCGACTTATGGCTTCGTTGATTCCAGCCATCCCTCCTTGCCCTGAATTTTCAACAATACATCCTGAAAAAATATCCGATGCTTCTTTTTTAGCAACAATTACAAAATCATCCTTTAGGAATCCTGGACCTACAACAACCATAACTGAATTTTTAATATGAACATCTACAATTTGTTTTACAGTTCGAATATAAAATTCATTAAGTTCTTCTCCTCCCGTTGCTTTACCACTTCCAGCACGGTTAAGTGTTTTTAATTCACGAAGGCCATATGTTCTTAATTCAGCTATAACTATACTATCACTTTCGATACAAATAGCGAGGGCAGTAACTACAGGTTGTGCAGCTTCTCTAAGACGTTTTTTATGATGAGTTAACCAATTAACTTTTCTAATATCAAAATCATCACCAGGTTCAAGAATTAAAGTATGATGAGATCCTTGATCTCTTTCACCTATTGCAATAACGCCATGACATCTTAATCTCTGTCCAAATGATTGATATTCGACTTTATTAACATTAATAGTTAATTTCATTTTCTGTTTTTTACCTCTTTCAGAGCGTAAGCGATCGGTTTGACTGGCTTCTCTCCTTTCAGTCAAAGCCCTAACTGTGTCATTTTCATCTAATAATAAATTTAAATGGTAGAGGTCATCTTCATGTTCTAATCTTATGTGATAAATATTATTATCACGTTTTTTTACTTTCAAGTAACCTCACTTGTATACTACAATATCTAGATTTTTAGCCAATTCTTTGTAACGGTTTCGAATAGTAACCTCAGTAACGCCCACTGTATCTGCAATGGTTTTTTGAGTTTTTCTTTTATTGTATACTACTGAGGCAATATATATTGCAGCAGCAGCAACACCAGTTGGCCCTCTTCCTGAAGTTAATTCGGCCTCAATTGCTTGATTTAGTATGTTAATTGCAGCACTTTCTACATCTCCAGGTAAATCCAATTCTCTACAAAATCTCACAATATAAACTGATGGAGACGCAGGTTGTAAATTTAGTTTTAATTCTCTAGAAATATATCTGTAAGTTCTTCCAACTTCTTTCTTAGATGCTCTCGAAGCTTCAGTTATTTCCGTTAAAGTCCTTGGAACTTCACATCTTCGACATGCTCCATATAATGCTGCGGCAGCAACACCTTCAACTGAACGCCCTCTAACTAAGTTATCTTGCACTGCTCTTCTATAAAGCATAGCCGCTTCTTCTCTTACTTGTCGGTGTAGTCCTATTTTAGATGCTAATCGATTCAATTCATTTAACGCTTGAGCTAAGTTTCGATCGGCTGAAGTTGAAGCTCTTGTTCGACTTTGCCATTTTCTCATTCGATAAACTTGAGATCTATTTCTTGTTGGAACATTATTTCCATATATGTCACGTCCACCCCAACCAATATCGGTTGAAAGACCTTTATCATGTACCATAACCGTCATTGGAGCTCCACCTCTTGCTCTTCTTTCACTTTGCTCAGAATCAAAGGCTCTCCATTCCGGCCCTTGATCTATGACTTGCCCTTCCACAACTAGTCCACAATTGCTACAAGTTATCTCTCCGCGTTTATAATCTCGAACAATATGTTCAGATTTACATTCATTACATTCAGTCAACTCTTCTATTTCTATTTCTTTTGTTTTTTCGGAGTTGTTCATAGGGCTTTAAAACGATACGATTTAGCCATTATAAGCTTTGGGCCGAAGCCTTTAAATTAGCTAAATAAAGAAGAGGTGGGACACTATTTGATGAGTAAGTTATTTATCATCGCTATACAGGCCATCTAAGAGATGGTTAGAGTAAGAGATCCAATACACGATTACATTGATTTAACATCCCTTGAAGTTAAATTAGTTGACACTCCAGCCTATCAAAGGTTGCGCTGGGTAAAACAATTAGGCCCTATTAATTTGGTTTATCCTGGCGCAAATCATACAAGACATGAGCATTGTATGGGAACTTGTCATGTTGTTGGAAAAATGGCAGATTCCATAGGTCTCAATTCTCATGATAAACAATTAGTTTCGGTTGCAGGCCTTTTACATGATTTAGGCCATACGGCATTCTCACATCTAGGTGATGAAATAGAAGGAGTTGAAGATCATGCCATTAGAACAACAAAAATAATTTTGAATACAGAACTATCCGATATAATATCCAATGAGGGTTTTGATCCTTATGAGGTCACTCAAATAATATTGGGAAATCACAAGTTAGGTTCACTGGTTTCAGGAGATTTAGATGGCGATCGTTTGGATTACTTAGTTCGTGATGCTCATTATACGGGTGTGAGTACTGGAGTAGATATGAGTCGTTTGATAGCAACTATGAGTATGTCAGATTCTAATTTAGTAATTAAGGAAAAGGGTTTACCAGCTATAGAAACACTTCTTACAGCTAGATCTACAATGTATTCAACAGTCTATTTCCATTCATTTGCAAGAGGTGCAGAGTTAATGTTAGCTAGGGCTGCCAATTATGCAATATCGGCAGGTAATTTTTCAATAGATGATTTTGTTACCTTCACCGATCATAAATTTCTTTCAGAATTAAACAAGACTGGTAGTTTATCTCGTGAATTGTGCAATAAGTTTGAAAATAGGCAAATCGTAAAGAAAGCAATTAGCATGACTAAAGAACAAGTCGAATTATCTGGTTTAGAGAAATCTAAAAGAGCAGAATATGAAGAATATATAGCTTCTAAATTAGGATTAGATAGTTCAGAAATTTACGTAGATATACCCCCATTTTCCGTAATGCCAGGATTGAAAACTAAAATATTAGAAAGTGATGGAAAGATATCGTTTGCACATAGTCACTCAAGATTGATTTCAAGTCTCTATGAAGCTCAATTTGATCATTGGAGAGGTGCAGTTTATGGCCCTTATGAATTAAAAGATGAAATCATGTCAATATCAAAAGGAGTTCTTGGATTATAAATGTCTAAAACAATAACTAATTTTTTAGAAAGATTTGGGTGGAATATTGATAATTATATTTGGGACGGCAGTGCACACTTATTTTATGTTCAAGAACCAGATGATTTAGAAATTAAATTTGAAGAATTAAGATTAGCTTTTAAGAAAGTTAATAGTTTAGGAGCAGACCGAGCTTTTCCAATGTTGAGAAGGGCTGGGGATGAATTAATTCTTGTAGTTATTCCGCAGCCTTCTTTTGATTATGTTAAAAATAAAATGAATTTATATTTATTAATAGCCACAATTTTTACAACCACTTGGGCAGGTTCAATGTGGTGGGCTTCCTATTCAGATTCAGAATTATTAGGTATGAGTTGGTTTTGGCTTCGTTTATTGATAACTCCAGATGTATTTTTCATGGGATTTCTGACTTTTTCATTGCCTTTAATGGCAATTCTTGGAACTCATGAAATGGGTCACTATTATTATGCAAAAAAGCATAATCTTGATGCATCTTTACCTTTTTTTCTACCAATGCCTCCCATGATATTTCCATTTGGAACTATGGGTGCTTTTATTTCAATTCGTGAACCAATACCAAATCGTAAAGCCTTGTTAGATGTTGGCGCTAGTGGACCGATTGCAGGATTATTAGTAGCCATTCCAATTACAATACTTGGTTTTTGGTTAACTGAACAAAATGCAGTTCCAACACCAATTGATTCGGGAGACTCATTATATTTAGGAACTTCAATATTTTTTGATTTATTGTATGGTTTAACAGGTACCTTCTACACACCTAGTGGAGATTATCTTTCACATCCTGTGGTTTTAGCTGGTTGGACTGGCTTTTTTGTTACAGCTCTTAATTTAATGCCTGCAGGCCAATTAGATGGTGGCCATATTGCAAGGGCATTGTTAGGGCCCAAAGCGAATGGACTCTCATTTGGAGTAATCATACTTTTGTTATTCATGGCCTTTTATGGTATTCCAAGTTATGAGCCTTACTCAGGTTGGGCCGTCTATGCTCTTCTAATTTATTTTCTAGGTACTTCGCATCCACCTCCATCCGAAGAACTTTCCAAGCTGGGTAAATCCAGATGGGGTGTTGGAATTTTGACTGCATTAATTTTGGTAACAACATTCACACCTTCACCGATATACACAGTTGAATCAGAATTTGACTTAAGTATCGAATCAGAGATAACTGAATTTAATCCTGTTTTTGGAGAATCAAATATAACTAATTTCACAATAAAAAATATAGGAGAATCAGGCGGTTGGGATAATCTTACTATAGATATTGATCAAATAATAAATTATACTATTATTTTTGAAGTAAAATCAGTATTCATTAGTGATAGTAATAGTCTATTAAATTCATCTTCATCAAATTTTAGCAATTATGTGTGGTGGGATTTAACAGGCCATAATTTGACATTGAATCTGACATCCAATTCTTATGCCAATTTAACTTTATTAGTAACTCCTCTCCAAGAGCCTATCGAGGGCATATTTAATTTTGATTTGAGAGCAATCAGTAGGACCGAACATGTTTATACGAGAACCTTTGATTTAGTTGTAGAGGAAAAAGCATAATGGACGTTTTTGAAGGTAAAGTTTGGATTTCAAATAAAGGTTTGACTGAAACCAGTGTTGGTGTTGAAAATGGTAAAATACAGGCAGTTAAAAAAAATCTTAAAGGCGAACAAAAAATAAAATTTGAAGGTATTATGTTGCCAAGTGCATTAGATATGCATGTGCATTTCCGTGACCCTGGTTATCCACATAAAGAAGATTGGAAAAGCGGCTCTGAGTCAGCAGCTTGTGGTGGAGTTACAGCTGTCGTAGATATGCCTAATACTAACCCTTTTACTTCAGACGTTTCTACTTTTAATAAGAAAGAATCAATAGCATCTTCTAGATCCATTGTTGATTTTGGAATTGGTGTAAATGTTGAAGAAGGCTTAACCAATGAAGAATGGTTTGATACCATACCTTCCGCATTTTGGAAATTATATCCTTATGGTATAAGTTCTGAGCAATATTTTTCTAATGCTAGAGAGGTTTTGGGAAAAACTAAAAAACCCTTAGTGATACATTGTGAGCATCCAGATCATATGCATAATGAGCCACTTAATGAATTGGCAGATCATACAAAAAATCGGCATAATGCTGAATCTGAATGTTTATCTTCAATGCCATCTTCTCCAAATTTACATGTAGCTCATTTATCTACTAAAGAGGGATTGAATAACATGCCTAGTCTGGCTACTTCTGAAGTTTGCCCTCACCATTTACTTTTGAACCTGGATAATTGTCATTCATTAGATTGCAAAGTTGATCCTCCCTTACGCACTCACAATGACAACCATACATTGTACAATGCATTTCGCGATGGTCGAATTCCAATTCTTGCTAGTGATCATGCACCTCATACTATTAGTGAAAAAAGATCAGATAATCCACCTTCTGGCCTTCCTGGTGTTGAGACGATGATACCTTTGATGTTGAATGAGGTTTCAGAAGGCCGACTTGAAATGCAACGCTTAGTTAATGCAATGTCTGAATCTCCAGCTTCACGTCTTGGATTAGATCGCGGTCGTATTTCAGAAGGTTTAACTGCGGATTTCATGATAGTTGACATGAAAAACAGTAAACCAATAGACTTGGATTGTCTACATTCAAAGGCTAATTGGACTCCGTTTGAAAATTGGTCTGCAATCTTCCCATCAAAAGTTTATCGAAGAGGAGAGTTAATTGCAGATGATGGTGAGATTACTAGTAAAAGCAAAGGCCACAATCTTTTCAGTTAATCCATACATTTTTTAACGCAACTTTAATAGCATGTGTAATAAGGTTACATAATAATGCAACGTTTCTTTCAATACCTAGCCCTTTGTGCCTTTGCTTTTGTGATTACATCAGGCCCTTCCCAAGCAGCAGGTAATGAATATGCAGATGTTGAAATTTATTTTGATAAAGTTGGTTTTGGAGATACCTATGAACTTACTACCGAAGAACCTTCTTCTGAAAAACCAAAGTATTGGAAAGCTTATGATGAACCAGGTCAAGAGAACTCATTCCATCCCTTAGTTTCATGGGAAATGAATCTTGGAGGGCCTATAAATTTAGGAGATTCTTTAAGCTATATAATATGGGTTGAATCAACAAATGTTCAAGAAATTAGATTTAGGACGACTCTTTTCATTTCAACTTCAGAAGGAATGTCAAACATATCTGTTGATGAAGTTACAAAAACATCGGGATTTGGTGGTTTTCTAAATAGAAATTATACCTTAGAACTCGAAGGTTCCTCAATAGATACTAGTGATTTTCCGAATGGCGTTCCACCTTATACTACCATAGGTTTTAAGCTTGAAACAAGTGTTACATGGGCGCCAGACACAGATAATCGCACAGCTTGGATTAAAGCAGCTTCAAGCAGAGGTTGTGGTAATGATTCAGGTACTGTGGCGTGTGATTCATCATTCATAATTAATGTTAGACATGTAGAGATTGTAGATGATTATTTAGGTTTTTTTAGTAATGACCGTATAGAAGAGATGGGGGCTGATAGTTTATTTATTAAGGTAAATGTTTCTAATGCATTAGGTGCAGATAATCTAGACGTAGATAGCTCTAGTATTGAAATCCAAGGTATTTCTAACGGCGGTACATTCAAAAATTCAATTTTAGTCAAAGATAAGCACACTTATGCTAAATATATTCAAGGAACTTGGTATTATCAAGAAGATCAAAATATAGTAACTGGAAATTATGAAATTGAATTTTCTATTAAAGATGTTTATGGCAACGTTTGGACTGCAACATTAGATTATGAGCTCGTGGTCGATGAATATGGTTTAGAAATTGAGTTTAATGATAATTATAGTCCTTCAGGACAACTACCCAAAGGTGGCAAAGTAGATTTTGAGTTTTTAGTATACAATACAGGCAATACACGGGATATATTTACTATTGAATTAGATGATAACTCTCTCCCTTCAAATTGGGATGCAACTCTAACTTCACAGTCTACACTTGATATTGGGATGGGTTTGTACAATTATGTTCAAGTTAAGATTGAAGCTCCAGTCTCAGCGCCTGGAGGAAGCAAAGAACATGTAAATATAATTGTAACATCGACAAGTAATTCTGAGGTTTCAGAGAATGTGAAATTAGATGCTACCGTTAGAATATATGGCGTTGTTTTTCTTTCACCACCTGATAAAGTAAATATTGATCCCGAGGCTTTGGATATTGATGGTTATTATTATTTCAGTATTAATTTGAGAAATACAGGGAGTGATATGGACACTTATCGATTAGATGTCACAACTGCCCGTAGTGATTGGTCTATACGTATAGAGATTGATGGAACTGAAATATCGGCAGTAACAATAGGTGAATCTCAAACCCAAAAAATAGATTTAGTTTTGAGGCCATTAAATTATGGAGGTAGTTTGGGTGAATCCGTTGGCCTTCTTTTAACTGCAGATTCAATTTCACCTGGGGATGGTTCAGCCACTTTAACTTCAGATATAATTATAGATATACCTTTAGATCGCATTTCAGATTTAGGAGTTGATATTGCGGATGTCTCAATTAATGGTAAACCATTCTCTTTGTTAACTGAAGATGATTTGAGTTCCACAGAACCAATACAACTAAGATTAACAGTATACAATAATGGCGGTAAAAGTACAGTACCTTTTAGTGTTAAATTATACGCTGGTCAGAGAGTTGTAGATGAGTATAATCTCGAGCAGGGCGTCAGTGGTTTTGGTAATGAACCTATAATATTAACTTGGTCAAACCCATCTGCAGGTTCTACTATTTTGAAAGTTAAGGTAGATTTTGAACAGGCAGTTTCTGAATCAATTTATTTATTGTCTGATAATTCACTTGATCTTAAATTAACAATAAATGAACAAACTGAAAATGGAGATGATAATAATAATAATAAAGATTCATCACTATTGCCAGCCCCTAACTACATATCTACATTATTTATCTTGACAATAGTTACAATTTTTAATCGTCGAAAGGGTAATATTTAATCTTCATAGATTTCAAGAAATTCTCCACAGAAAGGACAGGCTTTCCATTCAGGTTTTACTGGTTTGTTGCATAAGGCACAATATTCTTGATTTTTCGTTGCTGAATTTATATGCTCCTTCATATTTCCAAAATTCTGATTAGGCAAGGGCATTTTCTCTTCTTGTTCCTTAAAAACTAAAGCATCTTCTTCACTAAATCCATCCAATTCTTCAGGTTCCTTATTTCCTAACAATTCATTTAAGAGGCGATGTTCATTTTTGATTATCTCGCCTTTTAGTTGTCTATTACTCCCATCAAGATTTTCAGCTTCTTCAACTTCGGTTTCATATTCCTCTTCTAATGGAATTAATTGAGGTAAAATTCTAAATTTCCTTCTTACATCCCTACCTCTCTGTGTTTTTGTTAGAACAAGGTAGAGTAATATCACTCCAATTCCTATTATTAAAATAATCTGATTTGTCTCTAAATTTTCTATTTGTTTTTTAATTTCTTCCAGTGCCTTTTTACTGTCCACACTGAGTTTATGAGGGTAATATATTTATTATTTCCCCTTCACAAGTTTTTATATCAAGCCCATTTAGAGTGGGATACTCCAGAGCCAGATTTGTCCTAGTTTAGCATAGCGGGGTGGGGTAGCTAGGAAATCCCGTCGGGCTCATAACCCGGAGATCGATGGTTCAAATCCATCCCCCGCTACCATTTTATTAACAAACTCTCTTGGAAGGTGTTGAGAAAAAACTTTGAA
>JAAZXG010000026.1:15813-16101 GCA_014240255.1 Methanobacteriota archaeon | reverse complement strand
TTGCTTTAATAATAATATACTTCGTGTCTAAAGTAGTTGAATTCATTGAAGTCACAGAAATATTAAATTCACCAACTGAGAATTCAGTAACCGAAGTGTTTAGAGCAATAGTTAGACTTATGGTTACTTCTTCAGCAAAATCAGCATGTACAATCGAGTCATAATCTACAATTGTAAAGTTAATTGTATCATTCAGGGTTATGCTAATCTCATATGAATCTTCTATGTTACCTTCATTGTATCCCCATATTTCAAATATATAATTCCATTCGTTTTCACAGCATATTT
>JAAZXG010000026.1:0-15803 GCA_014240255.1 Methanobacteriota archaeon | reverse complement strand
TTATTGGGGCTACTAATTCAAAAGCATATACTGGTAAAACCTCAAGTTTAAGAGAAATATAATCAGGTTGAAATCCCCAGGCAGTGGATTTAGGAGTTACACTTATTAGCTCTTCATCAAACCATTGTGTATTTCCAGTTTCTCTAACAACAGATGCTAAAACGTTCGTTCCTTCATTCAATAAACTTGTATTGAATTTGATTTCCTCATTCCAATATCTAGCCGTGTGCCCTTGCCCCCATCCCATGTCATTAAATATTTCATGTCCATTCAAGTAGTATGTCCCATAGTTATTTGCAGCCATATTTAGGCTGAGAGTATCATTTTCGTAATCACTTAGGTCTTCAATATAAAAAATGTGTCTGAAGTATGCATAATTATTCCCAGTCCATTCAGTATTATAGTCAATACCACTTAGATCTTCATCTCCAAATGGTGCTGGAGATAGTGTCCAATTTGAATTTGTTACAAAATCAATCTCTGTCCAAGTTGTATTACTTTCTTCGTATAGCCGGCCACCTGTTGAATTCACCCATTTCCATTCAGTTCCATTATCACGCCCACTTTGAACAATCATGTTTTCTATTTCACCATGATATTGTGAACGTGCTGTTAATGTCAAATCGTAAACTCCTGAATAGGTGTTGTTATCAGGCGTTATTTCAAGTATAACTGTTCCAGTTTCACCTGGAGCGAGGTCAATGATACTTGGGACAAAATCTACATCCCAAGCACTATTTGTCCCAAATATTTGGAAAGTGTAATTGTCGCTCACATCACCTTCGTTTGATATAGTTATATTGTAAGTTAAGGTTTCACTAGTGTTACCCACCTTATAATCATTATCAACTGATAAATTGTAGGCATAATATCCTACATGTATAAACCTTGTTAGGCTTTCATTCAAAACTTTTGCAGTCACATTGAATTCGCCTAGTCTATCAGGTGTCCAGTCTACTTTCCATTCAAAAGTTTTATTGTTTTCGATTTCAATAGTTTGATTTGCAAATACAAGTTCATCAATTTCTAGTGTAATATCGAGGTTAGTTGCATTATTTTCTTCGTTATTAAAAAAATCAATTCGCAGCATCAATTCATCTCCAAGTACAATTGGGTTCTCTTTCCAAGTTTGTATTTTTAAATCTAATTCACAATCAAGCCAGGTTGTGTTGTCACCTCCTCCCCATAGACTATCTCTCCCAACTAAAACAAGAGTATTATTTCCTTCAGTGAAAAGACCCACATTGATATCAATTTCTTTATTCCAATATTCTGCATCACCTTCATAACAGCCCCCACTGTAACTTAAACAATTTTGAATTTGTTGCCCATTTAAATATACGGCATAATAATTCGTATATGCTGACTTTACTTTCCCACCTAATACTGCCGTTGTATCTTCAATCGTGAAATTTTTTCTTATAATTATATAGTCATTATCTCCATCACTTCCGTCAGTATGTTCAGATTGCCATACAGTTCCCGGTTCTATTCCTCCATTTGCTTTGTTTCCAAAAGGAGCGCTTCCTGTTTCCCATTCTCTATCATCAAATGATGTTTCTTCCCAGTCATCAGGAAAATCATTATCATCATCAAATATCTTGAAGCTATATTCAGTTGATTCATTTTTACCACTTTGGACAACAGTTACAGCTTCTCCATTTTCAAAATCGTTAGTATATTTGATACTGGTGATATCTATATTAGGTTCATCAGCTTTGACTTGACCAACAAGTATAAAAGTTATAAAAATAATTAACAGAAATGCAATATTTTGACGAAGAACCACATCTCCGCATAAACAACATATAATTATAACTTTTTACCAATTCACAATCAAATTTTTAAGTTCACTTAGGTCACCTTTCAAATGATAATCTGCCTTTTCAATAACGGTCATATCATTAGTATTTACTGCAATTGCTAATCCGGCTCTTTCAAACATAGGGATATCAACGGTAGTATCTCCTATGGCAGCTACTTGTTTTTTTTCTAATTTCAAATCATTTAGCAATTTATCCATGACTTCTCCTTTTGCATGCCCACTTGCTCCCACTTCTACCATTAAATGGCCATCATCGCCATCAATAAGATTATTGGCTAAAGGTTCTTTCATATTCCATTTTCCAGCCCATTTTTTAGCGAGAAAAGTAATTCCTCCAGTTAAAAAAATAGTATCTATTTCATTTTTTTGTAAATCTGAAACTAATTCTTCAGCTCCATCTATTGGTTCGATTTCATCAAGTATTGTATTTATGTATCTTTCATTTACTATTTTATCACTATTCATTTCCCATAATTTTACATCAGCTTTTACAAATTCTTGATCGGTTATTTTATTTTTTATATATTTGTTTAGCATTTCAGTATTATCTGTGCCAAAATGTTCATGTATGTAAGCCCAACAGGAACGTGGCTGTAGTAAGGTCCCATCCATATCAAAGACTACCAGTTTTATATTTGACATTTATCCGAATGAAGAACTGAATCTATCACTAGGTCCATTCTCTCTTTCCAACATCATCTTCATTTGTTCTTTGGACATTGAATGAGCTTTTTGCGCTATATCATATGATTCTTTAGCATCATTTTCTTCCATTTCAACTTTAAAACTTAGGCCTGAAAACATTATGGATTCTTTTCCTTTATTAGTAAAAATAGCAAGAATGTTAACTTCGGGGTTGGATTGAAATTCAATATTATTAAAAATTTCAGTTTCTCCGTCTGTCGGCATAAAGACAGTTATTTTTTTTGCTTTAAGCATAAATTCGTATTCGCCCCCACTTCAAAAGGTTTTATTGAGTGATAATATCGTGTTCCCGTTCCATCTTTCTTCTACATTCATATTGTTCATCAAGATGGTGCCAATGCTTTACATGGCTTTCACCTAATTTATATGAAAGAAAGACAGTTTCAATTCCTCTTAGAGAACTAAAATTAACAACGCCTAGTGTTGGCTCATCTACTTCAATTCCTAACTTTCCTAATTCCATAGTTAAGTTGTTTACACAATTAGTATTATTCTCTAATTCAATTTGAAGTTCTTCCCAGCCGGGTTTTAATGCAGCCCTATAGTCATCACGAACTTCTTCCATAATTTCTTCAAGTTGTTCTTCTAACATCTCTTGACGTACTGAATATTCACACAGTTCGTTTAGCATGGGAGCAATCAGTCCTAACAGACCGTTAGCTTCTTCCACGGTGAAAAGCCTAATGGCATTCCTTACCATGGACATAGCTAGTTAGGAATGGGCAAATAAATAGAACTGATGGCTAAAAACTAACCAAACACTCATAATCTCCATTCGACATACTACATAATATTTATTTATGAAAGAATCAATGCATCCCGACAGATTTCTTAATCGACACATTGGCCCATCGTCGACCGAAGTAGAAGATATGTTGGAGTTTCTTGGTTTTAAGAATCTCTCAGATTTTTCAAATTCTATAATTCCAAGTACTATTATTTCTTCTAATAATATGAATATACCTTCAGCAATTTCAGAGTCTGAGGTACTTATTAAATTAGAATCGCTTGCATCAAAGAATATAATAAATAGGAATTTTTTAGGACATGGTTATTTTGGTACAAAAACACCTCTTGTTATTAAGCGTAATATTCTAGAAAATCCTGGATGGTACACCCAATATACGCCTTATCAAGCCGAGATAGCTCAAGGTCGTTTAGAGGCTTTATTAAATTTTCAGACAATGGTTTGTGATTTAACAGGAATGGAAATTGCTAATGGTTCTCTTTTAGATGAGGCCACAGCTGCAGCTGAGGCTATGAGTATGGCTTGTAATTCATTAAGAGGTAAACGTTCTACATTCCTAGTTTCAGATCTAGTTAATATTCAGACTATTAACGTAATAAAAACTAGGGCTGAACCACTTAACATCAAAGTTTTAGTTTCACCCTATTCTGAATTTAAACTTAGTAAAGATGTTTTTGGAATATTTCTTCAATACCCTGCAGTAGACGGATCCATAGCCGATTATTCCGATATAATTAGTAAGTCTCAAGAAATTGGAGCTATGTCTATAGTTTCAACTGATTTACTTTCACTTTGTCTGCTCAAGCCACCTGGTGAATGGGGTGCCGATATAGTGATAGGCAATTCTCAGCGTTTTGGTGTTCCAATGGGTTTCGGAGGCCCTCATGCAGCATTTATGGCAACGCTGAAAAAATACAAACGTAATTTACCAGGAAGGTTAATCGGAGTTTCAAAAGATAGGTATGGAAATAATGCTTTACGTTTAGCTCTACAGACTCGTGAACAGCATATACGTAGAGATCGAGCAACTAGTAATATCTGTACAGCTCAGGTTCTTTTAGCTATAATGTCTTCAATGTATGCAGTATATCATGGACCTAATAAATTAAAAAAAATTGCTGAAAGGGTTAATTATCTAACCAGTGGATTATATTCTAGTTTAAAATCAAGTGATTATCAGATAGAGTCCGAGAATTTCTTTGATACTATCAAAGTTAAGAAAAAAAACTTAAATATTATTAAAAAAGCTTTAGATAAAAATATAAATTTATGGGATTATGGAGATTCAGTAGGGATTTCTATTGATGAAGAAACTACAAATTCAGATATTATAGAAATTCTTGATTTGTTTGATTCTAAATGGGTTGAGCCTTTAGGTAGTAATATCCCCTCATCTCTTCAACGAATAACAACCTATCTTCAACATCCTGTCTTTAATACATATCATTCAGAAACCGAAATGTTAAGATATATTCATAGATTAGAAGTAAAAGATTTATCTTTGAATAATAGTATGATTCCGTTAGGTTCTTGTACAATGAAATTAAATGCAGTGGCTGAAATGGAAGCTGTAACATGGCCTAATTTTTCCAACATTCATCCTTATGCACCGCTTAATCAAGTAAAAGGCTATATTTCCCTTTTTGAAGATTTAGAAAATTGGTTGTGTGAAATAACTGGCTTTGCAGCAATATCTTTACAACCAAATGCAGGAAGTCAAGGTGAGTATGCAGGAATGTTAGCTATTCGAGAATATCACCATTCAAGAGGTGATATTAATCGTAATATTTGTTTGATCCCCCAATCAGCTCATGGCACCAATCCAGCTTCAGCTGTAATGGTCGGTATGAAAGTAGTAGGAATTCAATGTGATGAACAAGGTAACATTGATTTAGAAGATGTTAAATCTAAAGCTGAAAAGTATTCGGCCGAATTAGCTTCTATGATGATCACATATCCTTCAACACATGGAGTTTTTGAGGAAACAATTAGAGATGTTTGTGATATAATTCATTCCAATGGCGGGCAAGTTTACATGGATGGGGCAAATATGAATGCAATGGTGGGTTTGTGCAAACCGGGTGAAATAGGGGCCGATGTCTGTCATTTAAATTTGCATAAAACCTTCTGTATACCTCATGGTGGTGGAGGGCCTGGAATGGGGCCAATTGGTGTGGCTGCACACTTATTAGACTTCTTACCCTCAAACCCATTAGAGGACTATAAGAGTAATTCACGTACAGGGCCCGTTTCAGCCAGTAATTGGGGCAGTTCAAGTATACTCCCAATTTCTTGGGCTTATATTGCAATGATGGGTCCCGATGGTTTGACGGAAGCAACAAAAATAGCGATTTTGAATGCAAATTATATAGCAAAGAAGCTTTCTAAGCATTATACTGTATTATACACTGGAAAATCTGGAAATGTAGCGCATGAATGTATTCTGGATACTCGTCAATTATTGTCCAATGCAGGTTTAGTCATTGATGATATTGCTAAGAGACTCATGGATTATGGGTATCATGCTCCAACTATGTCTTGGCCAGTTCCAAGTACATTAATGGTAGAGCCTACGGAATCAGAATCTAAGATGGAACTAGATCAATTTTGTGACGCTATGATTTCAATAAAATTAGAAATAGATAAAGTTAGAGAAAGTGGCAATTCTTCAGATAATCCATTGAGTGGCGCCCCACATACTGCCATTGAAATTGCTAGTAATAACTGGTCACACACATATTCAAGAGAGTTAGCAGCATACCCCATTGCATATTTAAAAAATCATAAATTTTGGCCTTCGGTTAGTAGAATTGATAATACATGGGGTGACCGAAATCTAATATGTTCCTGTCTTAATGTAGAAACATATATGGAGAATTAATGACTCAAATAAAAGTATACGGAACCCCCATGTGTGGAGATTGTGTTGTAGCTAAAAAAGTATTTAATGAAAACAACATCGATTTTAATTTTATAAATATTGCAGATAGTGAAGAAGATACTAAGAAAGCTATTGAATTGAATAATGGCGTACGTAGAATTCCAGTAATTGTATTTGAAGACGGGTCCATTTTAGTTGAACCTTCTCGAGATGAACTATTACTAAAAATATCATAATTTCTTTTGAAAAGAAGAAGATTATCTCTTATTTTCACTAAGGTAAGCCTTTTTATGGGTGAGCTAAAGTGTGAAACTAGTGTTTGATAGTCCAGACACTTCCTCGGAGAAAAATATGAAGACTAAAATTTCGAAAGCGTTATTGCTGGCCACACTTATGTTAGGGACATCATTATTGATGTTTGCTCCAGCAGCAGAAGCACAAGCTGCAGTTGCATACTCAGTTAGTTTTACAAATGGACAAGTGACTTTAGATGTTAGACCTGGCGCTAGTGGAATTGGTTGTACTGAGATGGTCGTTTCTAATGAAGGTCAAGCTACAATCGATGTAGATGTAGCACTTTCAGGTGGCGGTGTTACTATTTCACCAGGTGCCGTTTCTGTTACTCTTGGCCCTGGCGGATCAATTACTGTACCAATTTGTGCTTTAGCTCTTACTCGTTCATCTTATAAAACGGTTCAAGTTAGTGCTTTGGCTTCAGGCCGTGAAACTAACACACAATTAAATCAAGTTAACAAAAATGCAGGTTTTGCAGTTATTGTAGAACAGTATGCTAGATTATCAGTTCAAGCTACTCAGCCTTTCCAAAGAATAGGTCCAGGTAAAGAATTTGTTTTGACATTTACAGCAGTCAATAATGGTAATTATCAGGATACAATTGCTATTGAAATTTTAAATCAGAAAGATTTAGAAGATTCTGGATTTACTGTAGCTCTGGCAGCATCTCAGTATCAGATTGATGCAAGTGGTGAAGTACCTGTTCAGTTGACACTTGCTACACCTCGTGGAACAGTTCTTGGATGGAGTAATGAATACCATACTGTGATTATGCAAGTTGCAACAACTCTTCAAGGTGAAACTGAAGCAAGATCTGTTACAGCAACGCTCTGGGTACGTGGTGTATTCCTACCTGGCTTTGATCCTATATTTACAATATTTGCTTTAGGTTTAGTTGCTACTGCATTATCCCGTTCACGTAGAGATTAAGTAATAAAATAGAGATAATAGATTATAACCTAGCTTCTGCTATGTAAGTATGGAGAAATCATGTGGATTAGTAGTATTTAATTCAAATAAAATCCTTCTCCTAAAATATTCAGCTAATGACACACAAGGCGAAGGCGGTCATTGGGATTTTCCTAAGGGACATGTCGAATCAAATGAGACTGAGATTGAGACAGCTCTAAGAGAGTTAGAAGAAGAAACAGGAATAACTAATGCAGAAATTATAGATGGTTTTCGTCATTCTATAAGTTATACTTTTTATCGAAAATCCGAACCTTTATCTAAAAAAGTTATATTTTTCTTAGCCGGTACTGTTGAAAAAAAAGTCACGCTCAGCCATGAACACATTGATTATGCTTGGTTAGAGTTTGACAATGCTCTTGAAAAACTAACTTACGATAATGCACGTCAAATTCTCAAAAAGGCACTACCATATATTAAAAAACAATGAAGTATGCTTTTATCTATATTAATCTCTATAGATAATCAGTGAGTAATAATAAAGAACCTGAAAATTTAGATTTGTTATCACGAGATGAAACTCTTCAAGGTATAATATTTCTTTTTTCTTTGATTTTAATTTTCATCTCTTTCAGTTCTGTAGATTTTCTATTTGGAATTTTAAGTTTTTGTATTTCTATTTTTTTTCTTAGTCTTCTATTTTGGAAAGGTCCAATTGCGGTAGCCCCGTCATATCTTTTGGAGAGATACTCTGATAATTTTGCATATTATCTTGATAAGGGAGAAGTATACTTATGCGATTCTTTTAATGCTACTAAAAAATCTGAGAAAGTATTAATCAGTGTTGGTTATAACTTTTGTTTAGTGATGTTTTTTGTCGTACCTATCGATTTATTTTTCCAAGAATGGACGGAAGATCAGAATTCACTCTTACTCTATCAGCAATTTTTAACTTGGATAATTTTTGTGATTGAAAGTGCATTTGGTATCGGCGTATCAATAAGTGGTGAGTATTCCACAAGATTAGTTTATCAAGATATGATAGATATGGAGATAGTTTCAGAGTGTACAGGCCTCCATGAGACTTTATTTTTGAGTTTGTTAATACTTTGTTTTAGAGGCGTAAAGCCAATTGTTAGAGTCAAGTGGGCTGCCTATGCGATAATATTTATATTTCTTGAAAATCTCGTAAGAATAATATCAGGTTATCCTTTGATACACACATTTGGAGTGAGTACATGGGAAACATTTCATTATTTTTGGTGGCATACTGGACAATATGCACTAATAATGTCTTTATTTGTACTTTGGATTATGGTTATTGCAGGCAATCCAAAGAATAAAAGTATAAAGCGAAACTTTAAAAAATAATATTTTTAATCAAATTTATGGTTCATTTTTTCAGCTTTAGTTTTTAAATAATCTTTATTTTCATTATTAGCAATAGTAACATGAGCTATTTGGCAAACTTCAAATCCATCTTTCTTTAATTCTTCAGTTTTAGAAGGATTATTGGTCATTAATTTAATTTGAGTTATTCCTAAATTCCGCAGAATGCTTGTAGCCTCACTATAATCTCGTAATTCAGCGCTAAAACCTAATGCAATATTTGCTTCAACAGTATCCATTCCACCATCTTGTAAATTATATGCTTTTAATTTGTTTACGAGTCCTATTCCTCTTCCTTCTTGCCTTAAATAAACAATTACACCTTTTCCTTCATCAGCGATTTTCTTCATAGCCAAATCCAATTGTTCTCCACAGTCACATCTCATAGAATGTAATACATCTCCAGTAAAACATTCTGAATGTATTCTAACTAATACTTCACCCTTAATTTCACCCATAATTAAGGCCAAATTTTCTTTGTTTCTATTTTCACCTGGAAATGCCAGTAAACGGAAATCACCAAATTTAGTGGGAAGTCTTGCTTCAACTAGTACTTCATTGTTTTCATTCATGATTTTTTAGATATAATTAACAAGTTTTCATCGTCTTTAACTAAATTATATTTTCTTCTTTTAATTAATGCCATAATATCTCTTCTAGCATTTGGTTCTTTATAAGTAACATGCATTTCTTCATTATCGTCCATTGGCATTAACTCTCTTAGTACTGCCATAACCGCTTGTGTGCATTGTAATCCAGTTACGTTGATTTCTTTCATTATTCCTAAGCCATAAAATTTCCAGATAGGTTTAACTTAAATTTTGCTTCTTCAGACATCAAATCCAAACTCCATGGAGGTTCAAATACAAGTTCAACATTTGCATTAGTTACTCCTTCCACTTCTGAAGCTTTGGCAGCTACTTCTTTAGGAAGTGAACCAGCTACTGGACAAAATGGTGATGTTAATGTCATAGTAATATCAACAGATTTATCTTTTTTAATATCAATATTATAAATTAATCCTAGTTCATAGATATTAACTGGAATTTCTGGATCGAACACTTTACTGATAGCTTCCACAATTAGTTCTTTAAGTTTTTCACTCATTCTGTAGTAGTTTTCTTTTCTCCTTCCAATGCAGCCATTAAAGCATGCCATGAAAGAGTTGCGCATTTAACTCTAGCTGGATATTTTTTGACACCCTCAAAAATTGCTAATTTACCCAGTTTTTTTTCAACTTCTTTTTCGTTTGTAACCAAATCATGAAAATCTTTGAATAATTTTTCAATTTCATTTCTTTTTTTATTTTTAATAGTTTCAGTAAGAATACTGGCCGATGCGGTAGATATTGCACACCCTGATCCAGTAAAACTAACCTCTTTCACAATATCGTTATCCATTAAAATATTTATTGAGACTCGGTCCCCACATAGTGGATTATGTCCATCTGCATGATGTGTATGTTCTTTCAATTCATGATTATTTCGAGGGTTTTTGTTATGGTCTAAAATAACTTCTAAATATAAATCATCCCAATCGTTCATGCAAATACCTTAATACATTTTTCAATGGCTTCTACTAATTTATCAACGTCTTCCTTGGTATTATAAATGGCAAACGAAGCCCTTGCAGTAGCAGGAATATTATAGAAATCCATTATTGGTTGCGTACAATGATGTCCAGCACGTATTGCAATGCCTTGTGAATCCATTATTGTTCCAATATCATGTGGATGTATTCCTTCAATAATAAAAGAGATAACTGCAGCTTTTTGTTTAGCTTCACCAATTATTCGAACCTTACTGTTTTCTTTCAGTTTTGAAGTTGCGTAATTTAGTAAGTCATCTTCATGTTTAGTTATATTACTAATTCCAATTCGATTAATGTATTCTATAGCCTTACCTAGTGCAATTGCTCCTGAAATATTTGGTGTTCCAGCTTCAAATTTATTAGGGATATCGTTGTATATTGTTTTTTCAAAAGTTACAGATTTAATCATATCACCTCCTCCTTGATAGGGTGGCATTTTCCTTAATAATTCTTTTTTTCCATACAAAACACCGATGCCTGTTGGAGCATATATTTTATGTCCTGAAAAGCAATAGAAATCAGCATCCAACTCTTTCATATCAATTTCTAAGTGCTGGACAGCTTGAGCTCCATCAATCATTATTTTGATATTATTTTGATGAGCCATTTCAATAATTTCCCTAATAGGATTTATTGTTCCTAACGAATTTGAGACATGGTTTAATGAAATAAACTTAGTTCTTTCGTTTATGAGTTCATCAATTTTTTTTATTATAAGTTCCCCATTGTCATTAATTGGTATAATCTTTAATTTAGCGTTTTTTTCTTCACAAACCATTTGCCAGGGTACAATGTTGGCATGATGTTCCATTTGTGATATTATAATCTCATCATTTTCATTTAGTAACGGTTTAACATAACTATTTGCAATTAAATTAATAGCTTCTGTAGCTCCTCTCACAAAGATTATTTCTTTTGAAGAAATTGCACCTATAAAACGGGTTATTATTTCTCGTGCTTTTTCATAATCTTTCGTTGCTTTTTGACTTAATGTGTGTACTCCACGGTGAATATTAGAATTTTTTTCTTTATAATAACCATTCAATGAATCAATCACTTCGTTTGGTTTTTGAGTTGTTGCAGCACTATCAAGATATACCAAGTTCTTACCATTAATTTGCTGATCTAATATAGGAAAATTTTCTTTAATATTCTCGAATAGCATTCAATCCCCTTTGGGTAATCTATTAAGGACAATATCCATTATTTTAGATCTAATATTTCTATTCCCAATGTGGTCTATAATTTCACCAACATAGGCCCTCATAAGTAATTGCTGGGCACTCTTTTGGTTTAATCCTCTTGTTCTTAAATAAAATAATGCTTTATCGTCTAACTGGCCAACAGTTGCACCATGAGTACATTTTACATCGTCTGCATAAATTTCCAATTCTGGTTTAGTATGTATTATAGCATCATCAGTTAGCAATAAATTTTGATTATTTTGTATTGCATCTGTTTTTTGTGCTTTAGGATGGACATGTATTCTCCCGTTGAAAACACCAACTGCTTTTCCACTAAGGATTCCTTTGTAGTGTTCATTACTAGTACAATGTTCTTTTTTATGTTCAATAGTAGTGTGGTGGTCTATGTGATTGTTTCCCTCTACGAAATATAAACCATACAGATCACAATTTGCTCCAGTTCCCACTAACTCAATATTATAATCCCTTCTTGCTAATTTTTTTCCTACTGAGAAATTATGTGATATAAAATTACTATCTTTCTTTTGTTTAACACATATATTTGATATATTATAGGTATCTTTAGCAAAATCATCTAAAATAATATGTTCTAAATTTGCACCATTTTCGATTATAATATCAGTAACTGAATTTACAAAATTTGTTCCAGTTCCTTTCACTTTTATTTCTTCAAATATTGTGGAATCACTATTTTCTTTAGCTATAATAATTAATTTAGGATAAATTGCTTGACTTCTTCCATCATTGCTGATTAAATTCAAGATCTTAATATCTTTTTTTTCTTCCGAATCTAGAATTAGATAACATCCATTTATTGCAAATGCATTGTTAAGATTTAGAAATGGATTTTTTTCGTTCTTTAGTAGGTTTTTAGGGATAGATCCATTATTCAATCCCTCAGCTATAGTTCCGCTTTTTAATTTAGTCGTCGTTTTTACAATCTTTCCATTGGATAATATAATGTCATAATTTCCGTTCTCAAGAATTCCAGAATCATTATAATTTAAATCTAATTTTAAGATTGAAGAAGGGTCTGAATATTTCCAATATTCATCCTTACGTGTAGGGAATTTTTCAGATATAAATTTCTCAAAAGCTTTACTTCTAATATTCTTTATGATTCCTTCACTCATATTTAGAGTATTTTCAAAATCATTTCTAAATTGATTAATAGCTTTCATTATCCTTTAGATTCCTCAATAATTTTATCATATCCTTTTTCTTCTAATTCTAGTGCTAATGTTTTATCACCCGAATTGATAATTTTCCCATCTACTAAAACATGGACGAAATCTGGGACAATATAATTCAATAGTCTTTGATAATGCGTTACAATAATAGTTGCATTATGTTCATTACGCATAGCATTAACACCTCCGGCTACAACTCTTAACGCATCTATATCCAGACCTGAATCAGTTTCGTCCAATAATGCTAATTTAGGTTCTAAAACAGCCATCTGGAATATTTCATTTCTTTTTTTCTCACCACCCGAAAAACCTTCGTTCACGGGTCGTTTTAGTAACGAATCTTTAAGATTTAGAAGTTTTATTTTATCACTGATTAAATCCATAAATTCCATTGCGTCAATTTCAGTTTCACCACGATACTTCCGTTGAGCATTTAGAGCCGATTTCAAAAAATAGGTATTATTTACGCCAGGAAGTTCAACCGGGTATTGAAATGCTAGAAAAATACCTTCACAAGCCCTTTCATCAACATCTAGTTCAAGTAAATCTTTACCAAGATAACTAATGTCTCCTTTATCTACTTCATAATCGTCATGTCCTGCCAAGACTTGAGCTAAAGTAGATTTTCCAGACCCATTAGGTCCCATTATAGCATGGGTTTCCCCTGCCTTTACTTCCAAATCAATTCCTTTTAGTATAGAAGTTCCTTCTACACTAGCATGTAAATTTGTTATTTTTAACATGATTAACCGACACTCCCCTCCAATGAAACTTCCAATAGGCGCTGAGCTTCAACTGCGAATTCCATTGGCAATTCTTTGAAAACTTCTTTACAGAATCCGTTAACAATTAGATTGATTGCGTCTTCTTCTGAGATTCCTCTCTGTTTACAGTAATAAATTTGGTCTTCACCTATTTTAGACGTTGAAGCTTCATGTTCAATATGAGATTTTGTATTTTTAACATCCAAATATGGGAAGGTATGTGCACCACATTGATCGCCAATTAACAGCGAGTCACATTGTGAATAATTTCTTGCACCTGTTGCAGATTTATTTATCATGACTTGGCCCCGATAAGTATTTTGACCTTTTTCGGCAGATATTCCTTTAGAAATTATAGTGCTTTTAGTATTTTTACCTATATGGATCATTTTAGTGCCTGTATCGGCTTGTTGTTTTAGGGCTGAAAGTGCAACAGAATAAAATTCTCCTTTAGAATTATCGCCTTGTAAAATACATGAAGGATATTTCCAAGTTATTGATGAACCGGTTTCTACTTGTGTCCAAGTTATTTTAGAAGAATGGCCTCTACAGGCTCCTCTTTTAGTTACAAAATTATAGATTCCACCCTTTCCCTCTTTATCGCCAGGATACCAATTTTGGACGGTTGAATATTTTATCTCTGCATCATCAAGTGCAACAAGTTCAACAACGGCCGCGTGTAGTTGATTTTCATCACGTTTTGGGGCAGTACAACCTTCAAGATATGAAACATATGCTCCTTTTTCAGCAACAATTAAGGTTCTTTCAAATTGGCCTGTATTTTGTTCATTAATTCTAAAATAGGTTGATAATTCCATAGGACATTTAGTTCCCGGTGGAATATAACAAAAAGAACCATCAGTAAAAACGGCTGAGTTTAATGCCGCAAAGAAATTATCCGATTGAGGCACCACTGATCCCAGGTATTTTTTAATTAATTCAGGATGTTCTTTTACGGCTTCTGATATTGAACAAAAGATTACTCCTTTTTCAGCTAATCTATCTTTAAAAGTAGTAGCTACTGACATTGAGTCAAATACTGCATCTACGGCAACACCTGCTAAGATTTCTTGTTCTTCTAATGGTATTCCAAGCTTATTGTAAGTTTTTATTAATTCAGGATCAACTTCATCTAAACTTTTTGGTCCATCTTTCATATCTTTAGGGGCTGAATAATAACTCATTGATTGATAATCAATTTTAGGATATTCTATATTAGCCCAGTGAGGTTCTTCCATTTTCAACCAAAGCTTGTAAGCTTTCAGTCTCCAATCAGTTAGCCATTGAGGTTCATCTTTCTTTTTAGATATAAATTGAATTACTTCTTCATTAAGACCTGGAGGTAAAGTTTCAGATTCTATATCTGTCACAAAACCATATTTGTATTCTTGCTCGGCATATTCTTTTAACATTTCAGTTTCAGATTCTTGTTTCAAGTTATATCTCCATAATTCATTGATAAATTTACTAATTCATTATTTGGTTTATCTTGGATCATCTCGGCCAATGATATCTTTTCAAGTGCAGATTTAACAGTATTATTAATTTTCTGCCATGGTAGTTCTACATTACAATTTGATTCATATGAACAGGAACATTCATTTGTTGAACATTCGGTCAAAGCAATTGGCCCTTCAATGGACTCAATAATTGACGCTACTGAAATTGTTGAGGCCGATTCAGATAGTGAGTACCCTCCTTGGCTTCCTCTTTGGGAATCTAATAATCCTCCATTTGATAGGGTCTTTAGCAATCTTGTAACAGTAGGTAATGGTATTTTTGTTCTATGAGAAATCTCTTTGGCAGTATGTACTGTGTCTGATTTCATAGTTGCAATTTCAGTCATGACTACAATACCGTAGTCGGTGAGTTTGTTAATTCTCATCATGGTAATTATACTTCCGAGTATTTGGACCAAATTAGTCCTATTTAAAAGTCACCTTATTTTTCCCAGTAACATTAAATTTATATCCCTACATACAGAGTCATAGTGGAGCACATATGGAATCTAGTTCTAGTATATTGAAGGAACTTACTTTAGAGTCTGTAAAAGCAGATATTTATTCTAGAAATAATCCTACTCTTACGCCAATAGATATTGAATTTTATGCAACAACAGTTCACAGAATTTTAGAGTTGAAAAAGAAACATAATGCAGTTATTTTGGGTCATAATTATATGGAACCATTAGTTTTTGGACTTTCGGAACAAAGCGAACAGGGTGATTCTCTTGGATTGAGTATGAGTGCAGTTCAGACTGATTCTGAATTTATAATATTTAACGGAGTACGTTTTATGGCAGA
>JAAZXG010000025.1 GCA_014240255.1 Methanobacteriota archaeon | reverse complement strand
ATTAATATCTGCACTAGATCCAGATCCCCAATCAGCCATTACTTTCATATCAATTAATCTTGCACCAGGCGCAATTCCAAGATAGTCTTGTATTCCATCGCCATCATCGTCACCGTCTCCATCTTGCCCAGTATCACCTCCCATCCCTAGAACCGTCGAAGCTACATGAGTTCCATGTCCATCAAAATCATCTGGATCTTCATTACTATCCTCTTCAGTAGTAAATTGGTAGTCTCCATTTTCATCTGTTGGGCATCCACCATCACAATTTATTCCAGCAATAAATCTTCTAACACCTTGGTCCTCAAAAACATCAAAGGTTTCATGTTCATTGTCAACTCCAGTATCCAATACAGCCACATTAATTCCTTCACCATAGATGCCATTATCCCATACAACAGGACTGTATTCACTAGATTCTCTAACTTTAATTGCACTTGCAGCAGTATCTAAAAAGGTATGAACTGGTGCTTGCCACTCCACAATTTTCAAGTTAGTTATTTTTGTTAATTCAAATATTTTGTCTGAAGGGACGTCATCTAATCTAATCGCATCAATATATTTGTAAATATGTGTAATTTCAACACCAATACTTTTTATTTCGGTATTGTGTAATTGAGTAGGTCTTTCAGTAAACATAAGGATGACATCTATTTCATTTTGTGTGCTGATTAATGGTTCTATTCGATCATCTAGACCATTAGCATTTAAATCAAAAAAAGTGCTGTCAAATTTAGGTTCTTCTTCTGCGATTGTAACCATAGGCATCAATGTGCTTAAAACCAAGAAAGTGACAATTCCAAGACTTCTCATTATTTATGTATTAATGACCTTGTCTAAAAAATGTTGTGTCTGATTATTGTAATCTTCGATTATAGATAATGTACACCAATCCAATAAGTCCGATTAATGCTAAAAGTCCAGACATACGATCATAATTTGGATAATTAGTCTCCGATTCTCCATTTTCAATATCAATTGAAATTTCAGCAGAGATATTAGAATTTCCAATACTTTGCACAATAAATTTAGCAGTATATGAGTTCGAATTATTCATTTCTATACCTATACCTTGAATATCTTTATATTCAAATGGTTTCAATTCAAAATAGGTTTCAGTCAAGTATAGATCAAGGCCTTCTTCTAGTTCTTTGTTGAGTGTAAAGAAATCGTTTCCATTTCCGGTATTTTGTATATTTAAATATAGTTTTTGACCGATTTGCTCAGCTTTTATACCAATTCCATAATATTGAGGAACATTAACTGTAATATCTCCATTCCCTGCCAGTTCACCATTTCTATCAATAAGATTTATATTTATTTTGTATTCTTTAGCTTCGGTATTTAGCGGTGGTTTCAATCGTATTAATGATTTCGATTCATCCGTAAGATGTAGGATTTTTTCAGATTCAAATTCCCATCCCTCCATTAAAATCGGATTAATGTTAATTGAATCCCACGATTGCTCTTTAATACTAGTTATAATTAGATAACTTTCCAGCCAAGAAAACTCATAATTATTTTCGGTATCAGTTTTTATTTCTAGTACATTTTTATTTTCACTAATAATATCATATTCATGTGAAACAGGGTTGCTAGGACTAAAAGGAAAAATTTGTAAAGAAGCTAGATTGTAATTATTCTGTGAATCTATTTCAAAAGCATCAGTAAATGATACACTGACTTCTATCTGAATTTCTCCACTCATTGAGAAATCAGTAATTTTTAGAATCCATTCTTCTTTTTGATTAGGCAAAATTTCATCATAATTAAATATCGTTTCAACACTATTGCTAGTTGATAAAGAGGTAGTATTGACTAGAACGGTTATATTATTAGATTTCACAGTTCCAATATTTTCTATTTCACCATGTATTGTAAAATTATCGTTCTCTTGAACATTTCTAACTTCATGATTTGTTCCATCTTCCATTGTAACTATTATTTTAGGTGATTTTACTGCCAAATCCGGTAATTGAAGATTTATGAATAGATTTTCATTTATATGGTGGTCTTCGAGAAATCCTTCATTATTATATATTCCAATTTCCAATGAATAATTACCTGATTTTGTAGGCTGTAATAAAATATTATCAATACTACCATTATTCACTTCCCCATCATATGTGTTTGTTATGATATTCTCAGAATTTATCAATCTAATCTTTATTTCTGAAGCATTACCTGAATAGTTTCCATTAATTCTTACACTATCATTGTATCCTGTTCCAGTATCTATGCTTTCTATGTTCAATTCAGTAAAATGGCTTCCAGTTACAATTTGTTCTTTAAAGTTTTCAATAAACTCAAACCATTTATTATTATTAATTATAAGGTTATTATAGCCTGCATCAGCTCCACCAGTTGGAAAATAGATAGTCAATCCATGTGCCCTATCAACATTTAATTTGTCTGGTTTTTGCCAATGGTCTTCTGCAATTATTGCCATTTCTATTGACATTTGAAGGTCTTTAGCCTTAGTTTGTACATCAGTTACTGGTATTATATTTTCTAGATTTACAGCAAAGTCGTATAAATCTCTATAATTTGGATTTTGGTCATATCGTTGTGTTTCATCTCTTGATGTACTTATTTCCTCATAATATACGGGCAAAATACTATTTATTTCAGAGCTTAAATTATCTAGTTCATTCCAAATATTGTCCAATTTGGTAGTGTCCACTACAGAAGCTGTAACTGAATAACTAGTATAAACTGAACCATTACGATATGATTCGATATAGTCATTTACTACATTCTGGGCAAATTGTTCATTGGTAGTATCTTCATTTAATTTATACAAGAGGTGGTTGTATGTCCATCCTTCTAATGGTTCATAAGCTTCAGAACCATGTATCATTTCAGCTTGGTCTTTTAGTTCATAAGCAATTTCAAACATACCCATTAAACATGCATCAAATCCAATCATTGTTAATTGAGGATCGCCCGTTTCCATTCGATATTCTTCTAATGATTCTCTTATTTCTGGAACATCAAGATGGCTGCTTTTGTCTTCGGCAACCTTTTCCCATCCACTGCCATGATTCCAAATAACCAAAACCTTTCTTTTTGCAGGATATTGTGTTGATGCCCAAATCATAAAATCTCTCAACGTATCTCCATCGCCCATGTCTAATTCATTATCCCAGTCTGAGTTTATCTCATTTAATGGAGTTTCTTCCAAGTTATGTTTAATCACATGATATGCGTGTGAATCATCATTCATATTTTGATCAGTCAATACTACAATTTCTAAATCCTCATTTGAACCAACCATTTTCATTTCATTCAAATCGTCTTCAGCTTCTTCATATAGTGAATTGTCTCCAGCCATATATACATAAAATCCCCATTCAGGGATGTCTTCTACTTCAGCCATACTAAGATTACCTGAAGGGAAAATTAGGAAGAATGCTATTGCATATAGTAAGACTCGTTTCACAGTTCAGTCCTGTTAAGCATCTATAAAAACACTCTTTAGCTTAATATTCGTTTGTATATAGCCATTCTACAAGATCATTGTCATTGATAATTTTCCGATTAGCAGCTACATCACCACTTTCATTATTTACTGAATAAAGCCAGAAATGCCCATCTTCTTTTTGACATTCATCACAGTCCCCCCATCCTGCTATAGATGTTATGTACAATCCATAAACAGAATCTGTTGATGCAGTTACTGAATAACTATTTTCACTGGCTGCAATTAAAATTCCATAGGGTGTAGCCTCAGTAGTGGTGATGTCATCAAATATTTTGGTATCATTATCTCCCAAATTCTTGAATTTAATTATAATATTGGCAGTTACAATGGTTGATGTATCTAGGATCTCATCATCAAAATATCCCGTTTCATATACAATGCCGCTAAATGCTAATAAGTTAACGACTAGTATTGCAATAATTACATTACGAGTTTCACTCACTTAAATTACATTTAGAATCTAACTATAAAAAGACTAAGTTTAGTTTCTTTAAGATTCCATTTCTTTTATCGTAGGTATCTTATATTCATTTTTATTAGTTGTTGTAAATAAATAATAAAGAGGGAATCCAAGAAGTGAAAAAGTAACTATACTAGATAAGAGGTGATATATCATAAATGGTATTCCCAAAATATATACTAAAATCAAGTTCTCAAAAGTTAATTCATAGGATAATAAGAAAACTCCAAAGTTTGTCCAAACATCATAGACACCAGCAAAGATAATACCCGATGCAGTGAATTTATAAACTGTATTTGAGTTATAATCACCTTTAATCTGATTCTTGAGTTTAGAGGTAATAAGAGACACTAATAAGAATCCAGAGTAAGTAAAAAGAATTATCTTTGAAGTTCCAAAATAACCTAGATACATATCACTAAATGTTATGATAGAAATAGTAATTACGAATGACATATTTAGTGAAAGTAGCATTGATGCTAAAAATATAGATACCATTACAGTTTCAAAATTAGGATAATCATGAAGCATAATTCTTCCTCCGAATCCAATTACAAAAAGAAGGATTCCTGTCGATAAATTTGATATTCTATTATTAGTCACTACAACTATATCTAGAGACATGGATAAAAATTAATGGTTCAGTTTATGAATAACTTTCAAAAACATTTCATAAGTTAATCTTTTCGTGTTTATATTGTAACGGCTAGTGTGATAAGAATTAACCAATTGCCATTTTGAATCAGGGATCTTATGTTTGGCACCATGCTCAAATTTATAATTTGATTGCCTTTCTTCTACACATTGAATAATTTGCCTATGTGCCAAATTACCTAAAGCTAAAATATATTTTAGTCTAGACATCATTCTTATTTCTTCGATTAAAAAAGGCCTACAATTAATTATTTCGTTATTAGTAGGTTTATTCTGAGGGGGTGCACATCGAACTGCATTGGAGATTCTAACATTTTTTAGAGTTAATTTATCAGATTTAGAGATGCTTTTTTTATAGTTAGAAAATCCAGAGTCATAAAGTGCTTTGTATAGTATATCTCCAGCATAATCTCCAGTAAATGGGCGGCCAGTTCTACCAGCGCCATGCTTTCCAGGTGCCAATCCGACAATCAAAATTTTGGAATCTAAACTTCCGAATGAGGGTACTGGTTTACACCAATAATTCTCATTTAAGAACTCTTTTTTCTTGTGATATTTTTTAGTTTCATTTGCATATTTAATTAGTCGAGGGCACTTTTGGCATGAGATGACTCGTTCATCAAAAACGTTTATATCTTTATACATTTTTAAGTAATCATATAATAACAAACCCCTTATTAAGGGCCTCAAAGTTAGAACATAGGGCGATTATAATGAATGAAAATTATAAAAGTAAATTGCTAGCAAGCGCAGTAACTGCAGTTTTGGTTTTTTCAAGTATTCTGTTGATATCTGGCGTACAGGCAACTCCAAGTGATGATTTGGAAGTTAGTCAAATGTTTGAACCAGATGGAACACCACCACCAAGAGCCAATATCGCTTATGATATTGTCGTAGAATGGGATAATGGAGGCAGTTCAGATTATGATGCAACAGTTAGATTGTATGAAGACTGTGATTTGACTACTTTAGCAAGTGAATCAGATACGATAACTATGGGTGCTGATCAAGACGGTTTTGTTACACTATCTATTACTTTTGATGATGATGATGCAGACGAGCCCGAAGTTTGTTTTTCTGCAACTATATATTATAGTGGTTCAGACTATGGTGAGTTTGAGACTTATATTAATGTTGAACCTGAAACTGGTGAAGCGGATTTATCTGTAGAATTTCAGATAGAAGGGTCTAATTTTGCAGCTGGCGAAGAAGTAAATGTGATTTTTGAGTATGGTAATGAAGGCACAGTAAGTACATTAAATCCCGTAACTTTCATGGCATATTTTGATTCTGTAGAAGATGAACCTACTAACTTTTTTGAACCTTCACCATTTATGTTCGATTATATTATGACGCCGCCTCCTGATGCACCACCTGAATCAGACAGAATGGAATGGCCTTATACAATACCTGGAGGAACTCCAGATGGGAAGTATAAATTTACAGTAGTCATCGACTCTGATGAAAATAATACTGAAGAAGATCCTGATTTGGATAATAACGTAGATGTATGGGAAGTTTGTATTGGAGATTGCAGTGAAGCAGACTTATCTATATCTGAAGCTTCAGGTTTAAATTCAATGCGTGCAGAACCTGAAGGTGCAGTGGCAGGTATGACTATTTCTTTTTACTATGCTGTAGTAAATAACGGAGAAGGAGATGCAGTTCCACCAGGTCCTTTTGATGACCCTCCAAGAGAAGGTAATTTTACAATGGGTATTGAAGTTATGAAGTGCCCTGAAAGCGATTGTACTGGCCAAATTTGGGTTCCTGTTAACAGAACTGCTGCAATTAAAACGCCAATTAGTTCTGGACAAACAATGGAAGACGACGCTATTTTAGGTGTCAATTGGTCTACAAGTTCTGATGATGCCGGTATTTGGAATATTAGACTTATTGCAGATTACGAGGATGTAATCAAGGAATCTAATGAAGACAATAATATACTTGAATGGTTTAAAATCCATGATGGTTATTTTAATTTGGCCGAACAAAGACCTGATTTAATTGTTGCAGGAATTGATGAAGGAGTAGGTAGAGCATATCAAGATGATGAAAGAATTATTCAGGTTGCTGTTACTCAAAGTTCAATGGGTGATGCTATGGCTGAAGGGGCTAAAGTACACTTAAAAATCAAAGATCCAACTACTGCCATAATTGAGTGGTTCCAAATAGATGTGGAAAAAACCGTTGGTTTAGCGCCTGAAACAACTTTTTTCGAATATGCATGGACTCCAACTCAATTAGGATTTTATGAATTTTATGCATACGTAGATAAAGATGATGAGATTTTGGAATGGGATGATACTAATAATGAATTCGACGGAGAGAAATATATACAAGTTTTTGAAAAGCTTCCTGACTTACAAGTAACAAGTGTATCCATTGATCCTATTAATGATGAAGGATATGCAATGGTAGGTATTTCTTCAGAAGTTATTGCAACTATAGTGAATTCAGGAATAAGAGATATGACTTCAAGTGAAGGTACAAAATTAGAAGTTTCATTTTACACTTCAGCACCAATTGCAACAAAATTAGCAACAGTTAATGTAGATCAAGCTTTAGCAGTCGGTGAGAGTATAGAGGTATCTATTCCTTTCACATTTTCAGAGAATGCACAGTACCGTGTTATTGCTAAAGTTGATGAGGATAAGTTAATTGTTGAAGAAGAAGAGAATAATAATGAAAAATACAAGAACATATATGCAGTAAGTTCATTAGATTCTTATGTAACAAATTTCAGTGTTGTAACAGGAGAGGGATTAGCAGGTATAGACCATCCTTTGACTTTTGATTTAGGGATGTATAATGTTCCAGATGAAGGTACATATCGGCTTTATTTTAATGTGTCTATTGATGGTACATTTGGATGGGGTGAAGTATTGGAATTATCTAGCCAAAATACAACTGGCTATTATCCATTTGGAACTGGTTATTCAGTATCAGGAACACAGGCTTACATAGATTTTAACTCAAGTTATAATGTTCAAACGGTAATTATTCCTTGGATTCCAGATGCAAGTCGAAGCGACACATACAACATCACTGTAAAAGTAACTAGTGATATAAATGTGGAAGCTGGAAATGATGAAGTTTACCGTGAGCTTACCGTTGATAAGCTTACGACTAATATATTAGTAGAATCTATTAAAATTAGTGAATCTGATGGCTCAGCTACAATAAAAGTAACAATAGGTTATCCACAAGGTGAACAATCAGATTTGGATGTGGAAGTTGGTCTTTTGGTTTACCAAGCTTCAGCTTATAGTGAAGGTGGTTTGCCAATAGAATCACTTACTGTAAAATCTATTGGAGGAATACTCAGAGGAGATTCTAGACCAATTTCATTCACTTGGGCCGTTAGTAATGGAGATTATATTTTCGTTGCAGTAGTAGACCCAGAAAATAAAATAAAAGAGATTAATGAAGCTGATAATAGTTATCCTTCATTATTGACAAATTTTGGCCTATCTAATGTAGTAGATTCTGATGATGAAGAGGATGAAGGACTTCTAGGACTTCCATCAATTTCAGTAACCATTGCAATGTCCATATTTGGTCTTGTAGCTTTAGCACGTAGAAGAAGTTAATGGATCATACAGCACTGCTATACTTTGTAGGCTCCGCAGGAGCTGGGAAGTCTACATTGGTAGCTACATTACAAGAGTGGATGCAGCACTATCGTTATGATGGTGTAGCTGTAAATTTAGATCCCGGTGCCGAAAGTGTAGCTTATGAAGCTGCAATCGATGTTCGTGAAAAATTCACGTTGAGTGATATTATGGACCAATATAGTTTGGGTCCAAATGGAGCCCAAGTTGTTTGTGCAGATTTATTAGCATTGGAATTAGATTGGATGAAAGATCAAATCCAAGAGATACATTGTGATTACTTTCTAGTAGACACTCCAGGTCAAACTGAACTATTTTTGTATAGAGAAGCCTCAAAGGTATTTATAGAAAATTTATCAGAGAGATCGGGTATGGTATTACTTTTAGATCCACTTTTATCACGAACACCTGAAGGTTTTGTTACACAACTTTTACTTGCTTCAGCAGCACATCTAAGATTTCCAATACCTATCTTTCCAGTTCTAACAAAGTGTGATCTTCTTGAACCTGAAGAGGTTGATAAGATTAGTGAATGGGCTTCTGATTTTGATGCTTTAGCTATGGCAATGCCAAAGATGGTTGGAATGTCTGGAGTTCTTTCTTCAGAATTACTACGTGTTCTTCAGATACTAACTTTGGAATCAAATTTACTTGCCGTTTCTTCAAAAGAAGGAGAAGGAATGGATGATTTATATTCTATAGTTCAATCCACTTTTGCAGGTGGTGATGATTTAGAATCTCACGCCGATAAAAATTAATTTTTTCAGTATCTATTATTAATAGTACTATTTTTATGATAATCCATGGCTGAGACAATCCCCCTCATTGTTGAGAGAGAGGGTAGCATTCTGACATTAAGATTGAATAATGCCGAGAAGAAAAATGCTCTCAATTCAGAAATGATGGGTGCAATGATGGCTTCTATTAGTGAATCTCAGAAATTTAGCGAACTTAGAGCCATAGTAATTAGGGGCGAAGGTTCGGTGTTTTGTTCAGGAGCGGACTTAAACGAGTGGGAACCAGGTCAACTTCAAGAATTACTTAAAGAAATTACAGATTGTAGTTTACCAACTATTGCTTTAGTTCATGGTTCTTGCCTAGGTGGCGGTATGGGGCTGATTTGTGCTTGTGATTTTATTCTAGCTCATGAGGATACAAAATTTGGTTTTCCAGAAGTGAGAATAGGCATGATTCCAGCAGTAATTTTTCCTTATGTTTCTAGAAAAATTGGTTCAGGAAAATTGAAAGAATTCTTTCTAACAGGTAATAGGTTTGGAGTAGATATAGCTGAAAAATTAGGCCTGCTTTATGGAAAATATAATGAAGAAGAAGCAGCTTTGAATAAATTAATATTTAGTCTCAAAAGAGGGGGTCTAGAAGCCCAGAAACAGATTAAAAAATTATTAGATAGTAATATTTTGTCTAAATCCCGTGAAGACTTAGATTTAGAGTTAGCGAATCTTATTAATTTAATTAAAGAAGGGAAAGAAGGCCAAGAAGGAATAAGCTCATTTTTACAAAAGAGAAAACCAAATTGGGATAGATAATGTTTACAAAAATATTGGTGGCTAACCGAGGTGAAATTGCTTGTAGAATAATTAAAGCTTGTCAAGAAATGACAATTAAAACAGTTGCAATTTATTCAGATATTGACTCCGAATCTCCACATGTTATGATGGCTGATGAATCTGTAGAGATTGGACCTGCCAATCCTTCGGAGAGTTATTTGAATTTTGATAAAGTAATTAATGCAGCTAAAGAAACTAATTCAGACGCTATTCATCCTGGCTATGGTTTTCTATCAGAAAATGGTGAATTTGCACAGTGCGTAATTGATTCAGGACTAATTTTTATAGGGCCAGACCCCGAAACAATTAGATTAATGGGAGATAAGGCTGAATCTAAGAAGATGATGATTGAGGCTGGTGTTCCTACAATTCCAGGTAGTGATGGTGAGTTAAGTGGAAATATTGACACAGTTGCTAGAGACATTGGTTATCCCTTGATGGTGAAAGCAGCAGCAGGTGGAGGTGGAAAAGGCATGAGGGTCGTTCTTTCACCAGAAGATCTAGAGTCTTCACTTGATGCCGCTAAGAACGAAGCCCGCAATTCGTTTGGGAATGATACTTTAATTCTTGAGAAATTTTTGGATAGCCCTAGGCATATTGAAGTTCAGATTTTGGGCGATAATCATGGCAATATTATACATCTTTTTGAAAGAGAATGTTCTATACAAAGAAGGCATCAAAAAATCGTTGAAGAATCACCTTCTCCAGCCATAAATAATAAAATTAGAAAGATGATGGGAGATGCTGCGATTAAGGCTGCAAAAGTGGCTAATTACAAGAATGCAGGAACTGTTGAATTTTTGTACCAGAATGGTGATTTTTATTTTTTAGAAATGAATACTCGTTTACAGGTTGAGCATGGAGTAACTGAGATGGTTTGTGGAATAGATATAGTCAAATGGCAAATTAAAATAGCATATGGTGAGAATTTGACTTTATCTCAAAAAGATGTTAAACAGAGAGGCCACTCCATAGAATGCAGAATATATGCAGAAGATCCCTCACGTAATTTTCTTCCAACACCAGGAATAGTACATAGAATGATTTTACCTGAAGGGCCCGGAGTTAGAAACGACGTAGGTATTTCAGAAGGTCAAGAAGTTACAAGTGCATATGATCCCTTATTGGCAAAGTTAGTTGTTTGGGATTCGGATCGTAATTCAGCTATAGATCGTATGGATAATGCGCTTGCTAATTTTGTAATTTTAGGTTTGATTACCAATCAACCATTTTTGCGGGATATAATGCAAAATAAAGATTTTATAAAATGTTCATTTTCTACTAATTTTGTAGATGAACATTATGCCAATTGGGCTCATCCAGAAATTCCAGTGGAATTAATGGTTGCAGCTCTGTTGGGAACCAAATCATCAGGTAACGAACCAGCTCAAAAATCAACTAGGGATCCATATTCGCCATGGAGTAGCAAAGGTGGCTGGAGGCAAGGTAATTAATGGCTGATATTCTAACAATTGGTTCTTCTAAGCATAATGTAAAGCTTAGACGAACTGGTTCTAATTTTACTATTGATTTTGATAATGAAATATTCGAAGGTCATTTTTCTCGGAAAAATGATGGACGATTAGAAATAATACTTAATGATAATCGTACAATTGCTTATTCTGATAAGAAAGGCAATGAGATATATGTTCATTTAAACGGGATTAATTATTTTATTATCAAAAAGTCAGTGAGAGTATCTGGTCAAGTATCAGATGAAGTGAGTGATGATGTAGTTTTAAGTCCAATAACTGGTAAATTATTGGATAAGAAGGCAGAAGATGGGACTAAAGTTAGTAAAGGGGATGTTATTATTATTCTTGAAGCAATGAAAATGGAACATAGATTAATTTCCCCTAGAGATGGTGTTTTATCTAAATTGACTTCAGCTGAGGTAGGCGGTCAAGTTAAAGAAGGCGAATTAATGTTTGAATTGGAGGATGAATGAATATAATTAATACGAAACATAATTCCAATTCATCTGAATCAATTTCTAATCATAGTTTCAATAAAAAAATAGTAAAAGAGTTACGGCAGAAAATTACTAAATATAGTAAAGGTGGGCGTCCAGAGGTTGTAACTAGACATCAAGAGAGAGGTAAATTATTGGCTCGCGATCGTATTGAAGAGTTAATTGATTCAGATACACCATTTCTTGAATTTTCACCATTGGCAGCTAATGGATTGTATAATGATGAAGTTCCTTCAGCAGGGATTGTTACAGGAATTGGAGTAGTTCACAAACGTGAAGTTATGATTATTGCCAATGATGCCACAGTTAAGGGAGGAACTTACTATCCCTTAACAGTTAAAAAACATTTAAGAGCTCAGGAAGTAGCTCAAGAAAATAATTTACCTTGTATTTATCTTGTTGATTCTGGAGGGGCTTTTTTGCCAATGCAGGATGAAGTATTCCCTGACAAAGAGCATTTTGGCCGTATTTTTTACAATCAGGCTCAGATGTCAGCCCAGGGCATTCCGCAAATTGCAGTAGTTATGGGTTCGTGTACTGCAGGTGGGGCATATGTTCCAGCGATGTCTGATGAAACTATTATTGTTAAGGAACAGGGGACAATATTTCTTGCCGGCCCACCATTAGTTAAGGCAGCCACTGGAGAGGAAGTAAATTCAGAGGAACTAGGTGGAGCTGACGTACATACTCGAAAGAGCGGTGTGGCTGACCATTATGCACTTAACGATTCACATGCTATAGAGATAGCAAGAGATATAATTTCTAATTTGAATCGTGAGCCAAAAGTTAAATTGGATATTTCAGAACCTGAAGAACCTCAATATAATCCAGAAGAATTGTATGAGATTATACCTGAAGATTCACGACAGCCCTATGATGTTAGGGAAGTAATTGCCAGATTAGTTGACGGCTCGAAGTTCCATGAGTTTAAGGCTAATTATGGTCCTACTGTAGTCTGTGGTTTTGCAAGAATAATGGGCTATCCAATAGGAATTATAGCAAATAACGGCGTACTCTTTTCAGAATCTTCTCTTAAATCAACACATTTTATTGAGATGTGTTGTCAACGAAAAATTCCTCTTGTTTTTTTACAGAATATAGTTGGATTTATGGTTGGTAAGGACTACGAGGCTGGAGGTATTGCTAAAGATGGTGCAAAGATGGTAATGGCTGTATCTAATGCTAAAGTTCCAAAATTCACCGTAGTAATAGGTGGTTCTTTTGGTGCAGGCAATTATGGTATGTGTGGACGGGCATATCAACCACGTCAATTATGGATGTGGCCTAACGCAAGAATATCCGTAATGGGTGGCGAGCAAGCTGCCGATGTTTTAGCTACAATCAAGCAAGACCAGATGGCTAAGCAAGGAAAATCATTAAATAAATCAGAAATTAAGAAAGTTAGAAATCCAATTCTTGAGAAATATGAGATTGAAGGTAATCCCTATTATTCGACTGCTCGTTTATGGGATGATGGTGTCATTGATCCATTAGATACTCGAATGATACTGGCATTGGGTCTTTCTACTTCATTGAATAAATCTATTGATAATTCTGATTTTGGTGTTTTTAGAATGTAATGTTCTGATAAATATTAAATATAACCGTTATTTAGTTAAAATAATGGAAGAATCAATTTGCCGTATAGAATTAGAAACAGAAGATGCATTATTCATTGCGAAGGTTCAAACAGATATGGGTGGAGCTCGCGAATATCGTAGTAAACGTTTTGATCGTCTTCTTTCTCAGTTAATGACTGAATTACAAGCTGAGTTTGAGCCTGATTTTGAATGAACTTTTTCCCAGTTCTCGGCGTTACATTGGGTCTGATTATTGGTTATTTTTCGGTAAGGTATATTGCAGATAAGATGGGTAAACCAATACCTGGAATAGGTGAATTAATGTTTCCAATACACTATAAAGACTCTAAAATTGATAAATATCATAACAAAGGCAAGCGTTAAATGCATACATAAGTAATACAATGTGGTGTAATATGCGCTTTGAATTAATTTTTGGAATATTGTTTGCAGTATCAATATTATCTTTGGCTCATGCTTCAGCTGAACCTGAAGTACTAATGGTTAGTGTAAGTCCTGAGAGTGTAGATAATCAGGTTGAGGAAGAGGTTAACTTTGATGGAGATTGTACCGTCTGTAATGATGATCAATTAGAATATTTCTATTGGAATTCTTCAATAGATGGAGTATTGGCGTCTGATTCAGACTTTATGAACCTTAATTTCGTAATGGGTTCAACTCTATTTACAGATGGTGAACACAATATAACTTTACAAGTTAAGGGCGATGGTAACTGGAGTGAAATAAATGATAATTCCACTACTACATTAACAGTAACTGGAGATGATGGTAAAGGATCAGAAATAACTGTTAATTTTGATATAACTCCTCCTTCGCTTCATCTTGGCGAAGTTGCTCGTTTCGAGTCTTGTACTACAATGCAGCCTGAACCCCAACCATGTGTTGAAGATATTGCTCCGGATTTATCTTTTGAGTGGGAAATACAATGGAATGGTGAAGGTAACTGGTCCTATCTAGGATATACTGAATCTTTTGAATCTAATCAATTCCAAGAGGGTAATCACAATGTAAAATTAATTATCACAAATAATAAGGATGGTGAGGTTAGTCTTCCATCTATCAAAGAATTATTAGTTTTACCTCCAATACCAATTCTAGATGTTGATGGTTCAGATGAATTATCAACTAAGGAAGATACAGATTTGTTAATTACTTCTTCTTGTTTAGATAATACATTTGAAGAAATAGAATGTAGTTATGAATGGGAGATGTGGGAAGATAAGGATGGGGGTTCTTTATTATTTAGATTATATACTAGAAATATAACTCTTGATAATCTGACAGAAGAAACCCATATGTATGTTTTAATGGGTAGAGCGGTTGATGAATCAGGTACTTATTCAAGCTGGGTAAATATTTACATATTGGTAAATCCACCAAATGTGTCGCCACAAGCTTCGATTGATATTTCACCAGAATCATTAGGAGGGTTAACTCCTGAATATTACCAATATTCTACACTCACCTTTGGTTCTTCTAATTCTAATGATCCAGACGGACAGATTGTGGCTTACAAATGGTGGCATAACAATGAGATTGTATCTGAAGAATCAAATTGGATATTTTCATTTGATGAAGAACCTGGCCCTAATGGGAAAATATATCAAGTTAAATTAGAAGTTCGGGATGATAATGGTATATGGAGCTCAAAAGTTTCAGCTAATTTTAAGATAGTAGAGAATACACCACCTAAAGCATCCTTCGATATTTCTTCAGAGGGTATGTCATACAGCTTCAATAGTACTTCTAGTGATGTAGAGGGTATGGTAGCATATTTCGAATGGTTTGTTAATGGTGAATTCATTTCATCAAATAGAAATGCTACTTGGTTAGCTAATGTAAGTGGTACATATGAGATTACTCTTACGGTGTGGGATGATGGGGGGTTGTGGTCAAATACAACTCAAAATATAGAAGTAGTCTTCTCTTCGTTTGAACAGAAGAATTTTATGGTATCATTCAGTTCAAAGAATATAGAACCAGGTGATTCATTTACTATGGATTTTTCAAAGACAACGGGTGATGTTAAACACTATGAAGTTGTCGTAAATAATCCAAATGGTAGTAGGAATTACTATACAGTTACAATACCTACTGCAGACGGTTATAAGTTTTCATTAATGTTCCCAGTTAAAGGTGTTTATGCCCTAGATATAACGGTTATTTGGGCCGATGGTATTGCTCAAGATAATATGGCTGATTTTTATGGGCCAACAGTTAATGTAGGTGGCGATGGAACTGATATTTTAGAAGAAAAACCGTTAGAAGAAGTGGATGATTCTGGACTTCCTTCAATTTCATTGTTGATAACTCTATTAGTTACTTCTTTGATAGCAGTCAGTAGACGTCAAAGATAGACTTTTTCTTTACGTATTTGTTGAGTCCAATAGCCAAGTATGGCACTCATAATTAGTTCTGAACCTGCAATTGCAAAGAATAAGGCTTCATTGTGGACAACATTATTTTGATAATCTTCTTCAAAGTTAACAATCAGAATTAATTCTTTGACTATATTTTGAGAATCAGTATAAGATACTGTGAATGTAACATTGTATCTTCCCGAAGCATGAACTTGGTGAGTTATATTCTGAGATTCAGAGTATCTAGTTTCTGGACCATTAATATCTCTACCAAAATCCCATAGTATTGCAGTTGAATTTTCAATTCCTAAAGAATTGAATGTTACATTTTCTCCAGAGTTAACAAAAATCAAATTTTCTTCATTGTTCGCAGTAATCGTTACTTCACTTGAAGCTGAAGGTAACAATAATATAAAAAGTATTAAGCTTAAACTAAACTTGAACTTTACCATATATCTTTGATATTTTTCTTGGAACTCTTCTTCTTAGTTCTTCCGACCATAATTCACCGTCTACAACTTTTAGAACATCATGAGTAACATCACATCTTGCAAATACTACTCCATCATTATCCGAATTTGTAGCTAGTTCAATGGCTGGTTTAGCTTTAATCACAGTGGCCTGAATTAGATCATTAGCTTGATAAACATCACTAATATTTGAAACATAATCTTTTGACATTTTAGCCACGTGTAAAGTACCTACTGTATAATTTCCAATAGATCGTTTTTTACCTTTTACTTTTAGAACTTCAACAGATGCCATACTATTTCTTGTCATTTGAATTCTACCAAATACGGTATCTCCTTCTTTAATTTCAATTGGAGTTGAAACAGAAGGTATAATGCTCATCTTCATTGTTTCATTGTCTTCTTTAAGTTCACCACAAACACCTGCAATTAATTCACCATTAATTTCATAGACGCCACTACCGGGCATGTATTCCATCGCACTTCCTAGTTTATCACCTGGTTGCTTCATATTCTTATCTCAGAGACGCTATGTGATAAAGTATTGCTTTCTTGGTCTTTTTATCTCTAGTATGAAATGGCATTGTCTTGTTTAACAAAAAATCAAATTCATAAGCCGATATTATTTCTCCTGAGTTCGCTTCCACTAATCTTTCAATAAAATCTTTTGTTTCAGCCATATGAATGGTCCAGATATTAGATGAAACGTTAAGGGCTTTTTCTAAAAAAATAGCATCTGCACCAGGGCGTTGAGAACCAAATGGAGGATTCATTAGTACTGTATCGTATGATTCACTAACATTTTCAATAGCCATACTAACCCATTTGATATCCAAATCATTCTTCTTAGAGTAATCAATTGCTAACATTAGTGCATCATCATCAATTTCGTATCCCGTTACTTTTGCCCCTAGCATTGCAGCTCCAATGGCTAGTCTGCCAGTACCACATCCAAAATCAGCTACATTCCCTGATAAATGACCTAACGAATTAGCCTGTTTTATTATTTCCAGAGTAATATCAACCGGAGTGATATATTGTTCAAGTTCAAGTTTGGGTTTCTTAAAATTTGGTGAATTTTGTAATATTTTATAATTCAAGGGGTTCTCCATTTATCATATTGATCTTTCAATAGTGTACCATCCTCTCTTGCTTTACGGAGATATTGTTCGACTTTTTCCATACTATATCCACCCTCTTCCCTCATTAGATCATAAACTTCTTTTTCATCAATACCTCCCGGTCCCGATTCTTTTACAACAGTTCTTAAAAGAGTCATAGGATTGGAATCTTTCTTTCTTTGATCGGCATCAACACCAAAGAATGCAAAGTCCACATCTCCACCGAGAGTAACATTAAGGAATAAATTCATTAAATCAATAGCACTATCTGCGTGTTTCACATCAACAGTATCAGATAAATACATTTTAGCTTCGGCTTCAGCCAATCTTATAATAGATTCCAATTGTCTTGGAGTAATTGGCATAGTTTTGTCTTGATCATCTACGCTGTGATATCTTCTTCTTAGTCCTGTATAATATTCTTTTATTTTATATTGGGCTTGTGAAGACATAATAGGCCTCATTTTTTTAGCATATGCAATATATAATTTCAACATACGAGAACTGATAGGTCCCTCAAGCGATCTTATGTCTAAACCACTATCCATACTATTCTCACCTGGAATCAATTCACCTCCAGCTCTATGACTTTCTAAAATTCTATCAGCTAATAAATTATCTCTTTCAGGATTAGGTTTATCTGTAATTATGAAAAATATGTCAAATCTGCTCAATAAAGAAACAGGCATATTTACCTGAGGTGGGAGCGGCATAGTCATATCGAATCTACTGCGGCGTGGGTTGGCAGCCGCAAGAACTGAACATTTAGATTTAAGTTGAGCATTAATTCCAGCTTTTGCAATACTAATAGTCTGTTGTTCCATTGCTTCATGCATAGAGGATCTATCTTCTTCAGACATTTTATCTATTTCATCAATACAAGCAATACCTCCAGATGCAAGAACAAGGGTTCCAGCCTCTAGACTCCATCTTCCTTCTCCAAATTCATCTCTAACTGCAGCTGCAGTTAAACCTGCAGCAGAGGTAGATTTACCTGTTGCCATAACACCACGTGGGGCGATTCTTGCAGCAGATCTAAGTAATTGAGATTTAGCTAATCCTGGATCTCCCATCATTAGCATATGAATATCACCTCTGATGCGAGTTCCATCAGGTAATTCCTTGTTTACTCCTCCGAACTGCTGTAGAGCAATAGCTCTTTTTTCCCATTCCATTCCAAAGATCGTAGGTGATATTGAATCTCGTATTCTTTCTGCCACATCTTCTTGTTGAGATAATTCATTAATCTCCATTAATTCAGCAGCTGTTGGTTCAATGGCTTCATCTTCTCCGATTTTTTCATCAATACTGTGTGCATAAAGATAGATATCAAATTCACTTTTTTGCCGCCTGCCTTGAAATTGGGTTTTAGGTTTTATTATGCCCACTATGGCCACTCTATCACCTGGTTGGATTTTATGCGCCAATGAACTTTCAAAGTATGCCGTTAGTCTTTCAGGTTGAGACCCAGGTGGTAAATCTTCAGGATATTCTTGTATTTCTATTTTTTGCGAATCAATAAATTGAGATAAATCTTCTCTTAATTTGAAATCAGCACATTTACAACCTTCTGAAGTACATTTAGTGGGTTTTTCTACAGTAAAAAAGTCTTGAATATAGGAATTTCGATGTCTTTCCCACTCACATTCGAATAATCCAATCTCCATACGAGGTCTTACTGGCGTTGCTTTTCTAACTAAACCTTTTAGTTTT
>JAAZXG010000024.1 GCA_014240255.1 Methanobacteriota archaeon | reverse complement strand
CGCCATAGGAAGAATAAATTGTCTTTGGATCTTAGGATCTTCCATTTTATGAACTATTGTATAAAATGTATCTTCTATAGGCCTAGATTGTTGTACAACAACCATCCTAGTTGAATCAATACGTAAACGTGAACGAATAATTGGCTCTAATTCTCTATCTTCAGCCCCATCACTAACTAGTATAGCGCGTGTAGCTCCGGTTTTTGAAATAACCTGATCTAGCGTATTTGCTATTTTCATATCTGATTTTGTTCCTACTCTTACATCTCCGCAAATGGTGACAATCTCTACAGTTTCACCAGCCTCTAATAACTCATCATATGTTTTAATTGCAGCTAGCATGGTATTAGTATCACTCTCTTCAGGATCGGCAAGACCTAATTCTAAAGCTGCTTTAACATTAGGTTCACGACCCAAAACCGGGCTTCTAATTCCAGTCTTACGACCCAAATCATTGTCCCTATCTATCGCAATTACCAATAAACCCATGTAACATATGCTGTTATCTAGTATTTAATGTTACTTTTCACAAGATTCTTTAAATATTAGCTTTTATCAGGAAAATACACTCAAGGTGATATATGACTGAGTTCAAAACCGTAATAGCAGACCCAAAAAATAAAATGACGCACCAAAAAATTCTACCCGAAGAGAAATCTAATGCTCTTGTTGGAAAATTTGTTGGTGAAGAAATTGATGGTATTTTCTTAGATTTACCAGGATACAGATTAAAAATAACTGGAGGATCCGATAAGTCAGGTGTACCTATGCGTGGAGATATTGATGGAAGCCAAAGAAGACGTCTACTCATGAAAGATTCTGTAGGGTTTAATCCAATACGTGATGGACAACGAAAAAGAAAACTTGTCAGAGGTCGAAACCTAAGTAGTGATATTTCTCAAGTAAATTTAAAAGTTGTAGAATACGGACCAAAAACTATAGAGGAGTTATTGAAACCAGAGGTGGCTTAACTTGACAGCATCCCCTCAACCCGAAATAAATATCGGAATGGTGGGGCATGTTGATCATGGAAAGACTACACTTACCCAAGCATTAACGGGCAAGTGGACAGATCAACACAGCGAAGAGATGAAAAGAGGCATATCCATTAAGTTGGGATATGCAGACGCGGATTTCTATAAAATCAAAATGAAAGGTGGAAAAGAACACTATACCTCTCAACCGGATAAAGATGAATTCAAGGGTGGAAAAGTAGAACATCTGCGAACCGTTAGTTTTGTTGACGCACCCGGTCACGAAACTTTCATGGCAGTCATGTTGAGTGGAGCGGCAATTATGGATTCTGCAATTTTAGTTATTGCTGCAAACGAAGAATGCCCTCAACCACAAACTAGAGAACATCTTTCGGCACTCGAAAATATGGGTTTTGATAATATTATAATAGTTCAGAATAAAATTGATGTCTGTTCAAAGGAAAGGGCTTTTGAATCCTATAATGAAATAAAAGAATTCATTAAAGATTCACCATTAAAGAATTCTACAATAATACCCGTTTCAGCTCATCATAATCGAAATATTGATTTATTAATAGAAGCTATACAAGAATTATTTCCAACACCCTCAAAAGATTTGAAAAGTGATTTCCAAATGAATATTGCCCGCTCTTTTGATATTAATCGCCCAGGAACAATTCCTAAGAAAATTAAGGGAGGAGTTTTGGGGGGAACAATCAGTTTAGGTAAAATAGAAATTGGAGATGAAATTGAAATTAGACCTGGCAGAACCACTAAAAAAGGGTTAGAACCAATAACAACGTGCGTAAGTAGCTTACATAGTGGAGTAGCAAGAGACGCTTTGGGACCTGGAGGGTTAGTAGCAATAGGAACTACTCTAGATCCGGCTACAACAAAATCAGACTCATTACTTGGAAATGTTATCGGAAAACCAGGCACTTTACCGCCAGTTTGGAACGAGATAAGTGTAGAAACAACACTTCTTGATAGAGTGGTTGGAACTAAAAATATCCAAAGTGTTGATGAATTGAAAACGAGAGAACCATTGGTGCTGACTGTTGGAACCAGAACAACAGTAGGTGTCCCAATTACGGTTAGAGATAATGTTGTTGATATCAACTTAACAATACCTGTTTGTGCTCCAGTCGGTCAACGTATTGCTCTTAGTAGAAGAGTAGATGGTAAATGGCACTTAATAGGATATGGAATAATCAAGGAATGAAAACCATTCTTGTAGATACTAATATTATTCTATGGACATTTAGTGGAGGGCCTGATTTTAGAGAAGTTATTGCAGATATAGCTCCACACTATAATTTAGTAATACCAACATGCGTTATGTTAGAGTTAGAAAAATTAAATACTAAAGAATCATTAGCTGCACTCGAGATTTGTAAAAAAATAGAAAAGAAAGATATTGGGGAAGGATATGCTGATGATATGCTAATTACAGCTGCAAAAGAAGGACATATTATTGCTACAAATGATAGAGATATATTAAAACAATTAAAAATATTAAAACTTAATGCCCTAAAAATCAGAGAAAAAAATAAGATGATTTTTACTGAAGGTGATATGTCGTGAAACAAAATGAAATACCTTCTATGCCCAACATTGTGCTTACAAAAGAACAAATAGAAAGGAAAAAAACACTTTTGAGCAGGGAAGTTAAACAGATTAATATTAATGAACATGCTGATTTTACTACATTAATAGATGCATTCGCCAATTCTAGCTTCGAGGCTCGTAATTTAGGAAAGGCAGCTGAATTATATCACAGACAGATACAGACTGATACGGCAATAATTTGGTCTCTTTCAGGCAGCTTATTTAGTGCAGGACTAAGACAAATAACTATAGATGCAATAAGAAATGATTTAGTAGATGCTTTAGTTTGTACTGGAGCCCTATTCGAACAAGATATGCTTGAAGCATTAGGTCACAAACACTATATTTGTAATACAAAACTAAATGATGGAGAATTACAAGAATTATACATTGATAGAGTTTATGACCATTTATTAGATGAAATATCATTGAGACAGGTTGATTTGACATTTAAAAAAATAGCTGAAAATATTGAACCTAAATTATATTCCAGTCGTGAATTCATGTATCTTTCGGGAAAATGGTTGAGCAAGGCCAAAAATACCCAAGATAGTGTAATGCAGGCAGCTTTCGAGAAAGACATTCCTATTTTTATTCCAGCTATAAATGATTGTTCAATCGGAATCGGTTTAGCAATGCAAAATAACAAAACTCAAACTATGAGTATTGATTCAATTAAAGATTTGAAAGAAATAGCTTTCCTAAAAAGTAAATGTGGAGATTCTGGAATTGTTGTAGTGGGTGGAGGTGTCCCAAAAAATTACTCTCAAGACGCTGTTGTAATGGCTGAAATGCTAGGTTATGATGTTGAAAAACATAAATTCGGAATACAAATCAGCACGGCAGATGTTAGAGATGGCGGATTATCAGGATCGACACTGAGAGAAGCAATTTCATGGGGTAAAAATGATAAAAATATGGAAGATGTAATGATCTGGGGCGAAGCATCGGTATTCTTCCCATTGCTAATTGGATATATATTCTATAAGATGAAAGATAAGAAGAGGAAAGGACGTCACTTAAATGAAGTTTTCAATACTAACTAATATAAATCCGACTAATATAAATACCACTATTATAATTAATTAAAAAGGTTAAAACTTATGAAAAAAGGATATAGACAACAATTGCCTGATAGAGACCCTCAAGAAACTATCGAATGGATTGACTCAATAGCATCCATAATCGACATAAAGGGCGATGAAAGAGCAAGATATCTTTTACAAACTTTGATTAGAGAAGCTAGGGACCGAAATATTGCAATACCATTACTAACAAACAGTCCTTACGTAAACACAATACCACCCGAATCAGAACCTGAATACCCCGGTGATGAGGTATTAGAAAAGAAAATTAGGAGAATGATAAGATGGAATGCTGCAATGATGGTTTCAAAAGCCAACCAGAATTTTGCAGGACTTGGAGGCCATATCTCAACATATGCCTCGGCCTCTAGCCTATACGAAGTTGGATTTCAACATTTCTTTAAAGGAAAAGATAATGGGTTAGGAGACTTTATCTATTTTCAGGGTCATGCATCACCAGGAATATATTCAAGAGCATATATTGAGGGACGATTAAGCGAAGAACAATTAGACCATTTTCGAAGAGAATCCTTTACCGATGGATTATCAAGCTATCCACATCCTAGATTAATGCCTGACTTTTGGGAATTTCCCACTGTTTCTATGGGATTGGGGCCAACCAATGCAATTTACCATGCTAGATTTTTAAGATATGCACATGAAAGAGGCATTTGCGATACATCTAACAGCCGTGTTTGGGCATTTTTAGGAGATGGCGAATGTGATGAACCAGAGACCTTGCATGCACTGCACTTAGCACACCGTGAAAAACTAGATAATCTTACATTTGTAATTAATTGTAATCTTCAAAGATTGGATGGCCCAGTAAGAGGAAATGGGAAAATTATACAGGAACTTGAAGCTATTTTTAGAGGTTCTGGCTGGAATGTTCTTAAAGTATTATGGGGGAAAGATTGGGATCCACTACTCCAAAATGATGAGATGGGTCATTTATTACAAAAAATGGAGAATACCGTAGATGGGGACTATCAAAACCTAGCTGCGTCATCAGGAGATTATATCAGGCAGAATTTTTTTGGACCTGAACCTGAATTACAGAAATTAGTTGAAAATTTAGATGATAATACATTAGCCAGACTAAGAAGAGGCGGGCATGATTCTACTAAACTATTCGCAGCATATAATGAAGCTATCAATCATAAAAATCAGCCTACAGTAATACTCGCAAAAACTGTCAAAGGTTGGTCCCTTGGAAAATCATTTGAAGCTAGAAATATGACGCATCAAAAAAAGGGCCTGGATAAATCCGATTGGCAGCACTTTCGAGACCTCCTTCAAATTCCATTTACAGATTCTGAACTAGAAGAAATGCCATATTACAAACCAGCTTCAGATAGCCCCGAAATTAAATATTTAAAGCAACAAAGAGAAAAACTTGGAGGCTCTTTACCAAAACGGAATGCTACATACAGTGGTTTCCAGATGCCACAAAATCAAGTATTTTCTGAATTCGATAAAGGTACTCCAAAAGAACAAGAAGTTTCAACTACAATGGCATTTGTAAGATTACTCCGAAACTTAATGAAAGATGAAAAGATTGGTGATCTTATTGTACCTATTGTACCTGATGAGGCAAGAACTTTTGGAATGGAAGCTCTATTTACTGAATTTAAAATATATACTGCTCAAGGTCAAACATACACGCCAGTAGATTCCAAATTATTGTTAAGCTATAAAGAAGCCAAGAATGGTCAGATACTAGAAGAAGGAATTTCCGAGGCTGGAGCTATGAGTAGTTTTACTGCTGCAGGAATGGCTTATTCAACCATAGGCAAGCCAACAATTCCATTTTACATATATTATTCAATGTTTGGATTTCAACGTGTCGGAGACCAAATATGGTGTGCTGCAGATTCAAGAGCCAAAGGCTTCTTACTAGGTGCTACAGCAGGAAGAACCACTCTAAATGGAGAAGGATTACAACATCAAGATGGCCATAGCTTATTAGTTGCTGACACAGTCCCAAGTTGTATTTCATATGATGCTGCTTTTGCTTATGAAATTGGAATTATTATCAAAGAAGGATTAAGACGAATGTACGATAATAATGAAGATTTATTATATTATTTAACACTATATAATGAAAACTATCAAATGCCTCCAATTCCAAAAAATTGTGAAGAAGGTGTGATTAAAGGAATTTATAAATTCAAAAGTACACCAAAACCGAAAGCCCGTCTAATAGGCAGTGGATCAATAATGCAACAGGTTTTATCAGCTCACAAAATACTGAAAAAACTGGGTATTGAAACGGAAATATGGAGTGCTACTAGTTTTGGAGGTCTACGAAGAGATGCTGTGGAATGTGAGCGCTGGAATTTATTGAATCCTATGAAAAAACCTAAAATCCCCTATATTTCTAAAGCAATGACTAAAAAAGATTTAGTCACAATCGCTGCAACAGACCATGTAAAAGCAGTCCCAGACATGATCCAAAAATGGATGCCAGGAAAATATATCTCACTAGGCACTGATGGATTTGGAAGAAGTGATACTAGAGAAAACTTGAGGAAATTCTTTGAAATCGATGCCGAACATATTGCTGCTGCAACAATAAGCACTCTCCTAACAGAGGGGAAAATATCTGAAGCAAAAGCTAAAACTGCTTTAAAGACTCTAGATATTGATCCTGATACTCCAGATCCTGCAAGAAATTAATCTTACATCATACCAGGTGGCATACCACCCATACCATCGCCACCATCAGGTGGTGGCCCTTCAGGTTGTTTAGAAGCAATTACATCATCAATACGTAATATCATTGTCGCAACGTCTGTTGCACTGCTCAAAGCCTGTGTCTTCACACGCAATGGTTCAACAACATTTCTTGATTTCATATTTACTACTTTACCAGTATAGGCATCTAATCCTGCATGAGGATTACGACCTTTTTGAGTGTGGGCTTTTCTTAACCCCATCAAAGTATCTATTACATCTAAACCTGCATTTTCAGCCAATGTACTAGGAACTACTTCGACAGCTTGTGCAAATGATTCAAAAGCCATCTGCTCCCGTCCTCCTACTCTGGGTGCATATTTTCTTAATTTAAGAGCTAATTCAATTTCGACAGCTCCTCCGCCAGTAACAATTTTGCCATCTTTAACGACAAGAGCAACAACGCCAATCGCGTCATCAAGATTACGCTCTATTTCATCAATAACATGTTCACTACCGCCACGGACTAAAATTGAAACGGCCTTGGGATTCTTGCAATCTGTTACAAAAGTCATATCGTCTTCACCAATCTTTCTTACTTCTACCAAACCTGCAAAACCTAAATCATTAGTACTAATGGAATCTAGATTAGAAACCACACGACCTCCTGTTGCCTTTGCCAATGCTTCAATATCTGACTTCTTAGCACGTCTTATTGCCATTATACCATATTTAGCTAAATAATGCTGTGCTAAATCATCAATACCTTTCTGACAAATTAGTACATTGGCTTTTGTCTTGTTAATTTGATCAACCATTTTCTTAATTGAAGCCTCCTCCTGATCTAAGAAAGCTTGGATTTGTGAAGGATCATTTATTTGTATTTTAGATTCTATCTCAGTCTTCTTGATTTCAAGTGGTGCATCTATTAGGGCTACCTTAGCGTTTGATACTTTAGTAGGCATTCCAGTATGAACTGGCTCTTTATCCATTATAATTCCTGAAACTAATTCAGTGTCTGAGATAGAAACACCTTGTTTCTTTTGGATTTTGATATTATCGCGATCAACACTAACTTGTTTACCGCTACTTTCTGAAACCATTTTTATTGATTTAACAGTTAAATCTGCTAAAAAATCGGCATTCGTTTCAGAAGACTTTCCCGTCATTGAAGTGATTGCAATCGCTTTCAAAGTAGAAGTGTCATTTTTACTAATAGGACGTGCAATCTTCTCTAATAATTTTAAAGATTCGCCAGCTGCCCTTCGATAACCATTAGAAATTGCTGTTGGATGTACTCCTTTTTCAAGTAACTCTTCAGCATTCTTCAAAAGTTCTCCTGCCAGAATAACTGCAGTTGTAGTTCCATCTCCACATTCCGAATCCTGAGTCTTGGCTATTTCGACAATCATTTTAGCTGCAGGATGTTCAACTTCAACCTCTTTCAATATTGTAACTCCATCATTTGTAATTACAACATCACCCATTGAATCTACAAGCATTTTGTCCATTCCTTTAGGACCTAATGTAGATCTTACGGCTTCTGCAATTGCTTTAGCTGCAGCTATATTATTATGAGTCGCTCGGCGACCACTGTCTCTTTTTGTTCCTTCCTTAAGTATTACTACTGGTGCATTACCTGGTATCATTATCTATCACTAAATATTACTTAAAGACAGGATATATAAAAATAAGTCTAAAAAACCTAAAATAATGGCAAAAACAGTAAAGAAAACACAACTGCCAGTGAAATAGAGATGAAATTTACTCCAGTATTATCTAAAATTCCTCTTTTTTCTAGCGTGGCGCCCAATAATGAATCAATTATACATCCAAAGAAGCCGAAAAATGATGAAATATACCAATAATCTATCTTAAAAGAAGAATAGAAGGGGTGATTTTCCTCAATTAACAATAGAAAAGCTGCAAAAGAAAGCATAGATATTGAAACTGATGAAAGTAAAGAAGCAATCGTTCCTTCTAGTGAAATACCACCATCCGTACCAGGCTCTACTTTTTCCAGAGGATTAGTTATCAGTACAGGTTGGGGTGACAATACTCCGATTTCACTGGCCATTGTATCAGCCATAGCTGCAGCAACTGAAGTAGCAAAACCAACCAATGCTTGTTCAGCCGTCAAAAAACCAAAACTATACAACAGAGCAATTATTGCAGGAACCATTCCATTTGATATAACATTCCAGCCACCTCGAGTACCCTCATCACTTTCTTCAACTCCTAAGGCCTTCTTGTAGACTATTGCAAATCTAGTCGCTAAGAACGCACTCCCAACAAAAATCAGCATAATCAATAACCAGCTCCAATGACCTAATGTTCCAATTATAAAGCAAACTAAAAAGGCTAAAGCGGAACCTCCTTGATCTAATACTTTTTTGAAAAAAGCAATACCTGAAATTAAAATACTTACAATTGTAATTGACAATATTGTTAGCGGTTCTGGAAGAAGAATATCCTCAATCAAGAAACTGCCCTCACAGCCTCTTCAAAATATGCTTGAAATTCTTTTTTGATTTCCTCTAGTCTACTTGTATCTGTAGCTTCCACAAACATCCGAATCACAGGTTGTGTATTTGAAGGACGAAGTAAGACCCAGCCTCCATCAAGCCATATTTTAACTCCATCAATAGTTTCTACTTTGTATCCCATTGATGTGAAAGTTTGTTCCAAATTATCATTTACTTTGAATTTTATGGAATCTAAACAAGTAAATTTCAACTCTTCGTAAGGATACGAGGGTATAGCATCTGACATATCTGCCAAAGTTAAATCTGATTTCACTATATGTTCGGCCAATGTCAAACTAAAAATTAAGGGATCATCAAAAATAAATTCAGTCAAACCCGGTGCAAAGAAATGTGCAGATATTTCCATAGCAATAGCTGCATTATGCTTCTTCAATTCTTCACATACAAAAACATCTCCAACCCTTATCCAAATCAATTCGCCACCTATTTTTGGAATCTCTTGTTCTAAAATCATAGAACATGGCACTCCTGCAAGAACTTTATTTGATTCAGGAGTAATCAAACTTTTTGAGACAATAATACCTATTTTTTCTGCAGATACTGAACGGGATTTATTATCAATAAAAACACAACGATCTGCATCACCATCAAAAGCCACACCAAAATCAAAATCACCCTTCTCCATAACTGAAATTAAGTCACCTAGATTTTTTGGGGCCGGCTCTGAAGGTCTATTTGGAAATGTTCCATCAGGCTCATTGTTGATACTGAATGTTTCAGCTCCAAGTTTCTGAAATAACCTTTCTACTATTACACAACCAACGCCATTACCTGGATCAAGTGCTACTTTTGTACCTTTGATACTTCCTACCTTTTTAGATACAAAATTCACATAATCATCTAATACACTCTCCGTCGATATTTTAGTTATAGATCCACAAGAAGAAGATTCAATTAATTCTTCTTCAAAAAATATTCTTTTAATCTCAATATTGCCTTCTGTATATCCCGTACCATCTGGATGACGAAATCGTATTCCATTATACTCTGCTGGATTATGACTTGCAGTAATGTAAACTCCACCAAGATAAGGATTAGAACCTAAACTAGCTTTCCAAGTGAAATAATTTGCAACGGGTATCGGAAGCATACCAATAACATCAACATCAAAACCGGCTTTAGAAATTCCAGTAGCTACAGCTTCTTGTAATTCTGGTGAACTAACGCGTGCATCACATCCAATAGAAACTTTGCCGTGGCTATTATTTTTCCTTAAATAATTACCAAAAGCTAGCCCTACTCTTTCTCCAATTGATGCATCTAGTTCATCCCCATAAACTCCACGAATATCGTAGGCTCGAAATATATCTTGTGAAATATTCATTACTATGCCATTTAAGGCGCTTTAAAAGAAATACTCTTAATAGACACTACATACTGAATAACCATGGCACTAACTGAATCTACAATGGTAGAACTAGGATCACCAGCACCTAATTTTAACTTACCAGATACAAATGGAAATCATATTTCACTTGATGATTTAAAATCGGAAACTTTAGCAGTAATTTTTACCTGTAACCATTGTCCTTATGCAAAGGCTATAGAAGATAGATTAGTTACTCTAGGAAATGAGTACAAAGGTCGAACTGATTTAGTTTTGATAAGTTCAAATGATATAGAAAATTATCCTGCAGATTCACCTGAAATGATGGCAGAAAAAGCTAAAGATAAAAAGTATCCTTTCCCATATTTATTCGATGAAACTCAAGAAGTAGCAAAAGCATACAGTGCAGTGTGTACACCTGATATTTTCCTTTACAACAAAGATAGAAAATTGGAATACAGAGGAAGATTAGATGATAATTGGCAACAACCTCATAATGTAACTCGTGAAGATTTGAGAACGGCTATTGATACAGTCTTAAGCGGTAATGAAATAGAATTCAAACAAATCCCTTCAATGGGTTGTAATATCAAGTGGAAATAAAGCTCAGGCTTTCTCATCCTTCAATGCCAACAAACTAACTATCAATCCCACCACCCCGGCTCCACATACGGCCTGAGATGCTAACATATAGAGTAGATTAATCGATTCGTAAGTTCCAATTTTGTCAAGTTCGTTCGAAAAATAGAACATAAAAATCAGACCAAGAATTATTGCAATTACTGAGATGCTAATTCGTTTCCTATTCTCCATACCCTCCTGACGCCTTTGTTTAATTTAATACTGTGGTTGTTTTGTTCTTTGGTGGGTCTACTATAGATCCTATAACTGCGCCTTAAGCGTCTTTTTTGTCTTCTTCATCATCATCGTCATCATCAAAAAGATATGACTGTACACGTTCCAACTCTTTTTCAGCTCTTTTATTAATTTTCAATACTAATACTGCTAAACCCATAACTAAAGCCGTAACTGCCACCGCTGAAATATACATTCCCTTGAGAGTTCCATCATCACTATCTGGCATTAAATATGCCACAGTAGCATTGATTGTATCCTTCCAAGCTAAGGCCACTACCAAACCAAAGGCAGTCATCATAGAGGAAATAACAATTCCTCGCATATTCAATTTCTCAAAGTCTTCTTGGCTTATTCCCATTATTTTTCCTTTATTTCATTCATTTCTTCAAGAGTAAGTTTGTATACCGAGAATACAAACAAGTCGGGATTTGACTTTATACGATCTACACAAGGACCACACATTGCATGTAGAAAACCTTGATTCTCCTCATGTTTGTGTCTCAAATCACCGACGTAGCAATGCGATACAAAGAATTCTGCCTCAGCCGGACCATTCAATTTTGTTGGAGTTAAACCGTGGATATCTACACACATACGACAATACATAACTTGCTCCTAATGTTGTATTTACGGTGAGATGGCCTATTATAATTATGCTAACTTAATTTTATATAAGACATTGAAGTCGAAAAACTATGGCCAAAGAAAAAAAGAGTCAAGGTTTCCAATCTGCAGCTGGTTTAATTCGCTACTTTGATGCTGAAGATAGTAACGCCATTCAAATCTCAAAATGGGCTGTTATTCTAACTTGTATTCTAACTATGATGGTTGTAGAAATCTCAGAAGCTGTAGGAAGAGAAACAGGTGCTTATGTTTTAGCTATAGGGGCCGTTATTATCATTATAAATGAAATAAGATCTCGAAGAAGCGATACCGTATAATTTTATTAATCTATATTTTCATCACAGATATAATGCAACTTTGTGATTTTTGTGGATTCGTCATTGGTCAAGAAGATAACAAATGTAAAAATTGCTCTTCTCAAGTCCCAGGTCGTGAGATAATCAAAGAAGCAGATAATCTCAAATTATCACCACATACTCCAAAAAAGACCAATATTGTATACACACCACCCCGTAATTGGGGTCGTTATATTCCACGTAAGACTTTGGCTTTACTTTTAGTTATAGGACTTGTAATGGCACCCCAAACTCAATCATTAATCAGGGATGGAAACGAATATTGGAATGAACTAAATACGCCATATTACAACATACCTCAAACACTTGAATTGACACTTATTAGGAACTTTACAATATATTTACCTAGCGAAAGTGGCTTTTCAGATTATAAGTTAATCTTGAGTAAACCAGATAATAGACCTTCAGGACCTCAACAAGATTCTAATATTTGGCAAGAGGTTCATAGCGTATCTACTTATCCTGATTATATCGAAAATGAAGCTGGAAGGATGGAATGGAATAGCACTATAAGTGATAGAGAAAGACATTACATCGAAGTTGAATACAAAGTGAGTGTAAACACGTTAAGACCCGACTTGAATCCTGAGGACTCCGGAACTTTAGATGATATCCCAGAAGGATATGAAGCATACTTAGAGGATGAATGGCTAATAGAACCTAGTCTCCCCATAATAAATGAATTAGCATCTGAAATGGTTAATGGCACAGAAGGAAATGTTATTCTCATTCTTCAAAATATATTTGATTATATTATGGATGGATACTATTATGAAAAATCATCAATACCTAAAAGTTGTCCTGAGAGTATAGAACAAGGTTATGGCGATTGTGACGATTTTTCAATTCTATTCTCTTCTATAGCAAGAGCTGCTGGAATTCCTACATGGTTAGAATTGGGTAAAATACCTGCATTCGTAGATAGTCAAAATGGTAAATGTGATTTGAAGGATTGGGGAGGTCATGCATGGATTAATGCCATAGTACCTCTAAACGATGGAACTATCACAACTGTAAACATAGACATCGCCAATTCATACTTTATGTGGATGCCAGCTTATCGCATCTCCGATTGGGTTGATGACGGAAATGGAGATAATCTATATTCTTACTATTATCTATTCTCTAGCCAGGGAACTACTAAAGCAAACTATTTGGAAAATACGTATGTTTCTGACTGTGAACTAACTGGAAATTTAAAATTAGAAGAACTATGAAAATTAGTAAATTTAAAGCTGATGATCTTGACGATCTTATGATTTTTCTAGATTCAAATCTTGAAGAAAACTATGAAAAAAAGGTTTTCTTAAACATAAGACAGAGATGGCCTGAAGGTTTTTTAATTATAAAAAATACAAAAAAGATAATCGGAGTCTGTTGTGGCGCAATATTAGCAAATGATAAATTGAGAATTCTGATTTTAGTTCTTCAAGAAGACTATCAAGGTAAAGGACTTGGAAAACAACTAATGAATCTTATGATTAAAGAAAGCTCTATCTTCGGTATAAAAAAAGTCACATTAGAAGTTCGTAAAGACTCAAAAGCCATAACTTTCTATCGGAAACTAGGTTTTTCAAGCGTAGATGTTTTGCCTTGCTATTACCAAGACGGTTGTGATGGAATAGTAATGGAAAAACAACTATAAACTAAAGATTTATCGACGAGCAACGCCCAAAGCTTTTAATAGTGCCTTCAATCCACACGAAACCCAGTTAAGTGGTGAAAACATGAAATCTGAAGACGAAAACGAAAAAGTTGACGAAGTTACAGCCTGTCCTGATTGTAAGAGCACTCATCTTAAGAGAGATTATGATCATGCAGAAATTGTGTGTGCCGACTGCGGACTTGTTTTAGAAGAAAATATCGTTGACACTGGACCTGAATGGAGAGCTTTCGATATGCAACAAGAAAACGCTCTTGCAAGAGCTGGACCACCAATGTCTACAACTCTTCCAGACAAAGGATTATCAACTGAAATTTCACCAACTAACAGAGATTACTATGGCCGATCAATTTCCAATCGAAACCAGTCTATGCTATTTAGAATGAGAAAATGGCAAAGACGAGCTCGAGCATCTAAATCAGCTGAGAGAAACATGGCTGTTGCTATGAGAGAAATGCAAGCCGTTGCTACTAATTTAAAATTACCAAGAAGAATTCAAGAAACTGCTGCTTTTATTTACAGAAGAGCCATACAAGAACAATCTCTAAGTGGTAGAGCAATTGAAATGGTCGCTTGTGCTGCATTATATGCAGCTTGTAGACAAGAAGGAGTTCCAAGAACTTTAACTGAAATTAGTAGACATAGTAGATATTCAAGAAAAGAAATTTCCCGAACATATCAAGTTATGGTAAAAGCTCTGAAAATGCATTCTATGCCTCCACTACCTGAAGATTACTTACCTAGAATTTGTTCAAAGTTAGAATTGTCTCCAAAAGTTGAAGGTGCTGCTAGAGACTTACTTCGGGCTGCCCAAGATGTCCCATTAACAAATTCAGTACCTATCTCTTTAGCTGCTGCTGCTGTTTACATTGCTTCAATCGTTAATAATGAGCGAAGAAAACAGAAAGATGTCGCAAGAGCTGCTGACCTAACTGAAGTAACCATAAGAAGTCGTTACAAAGAAATGGCACAGTTTCTAAACATAGATATTCATATCTAAGCAGTTCTTAATCCGTAGAGTATTCGGATGATTAATGAACAAATTTACAGGCGTTTCAACCACACCGTTGCCGCGTGTTTTGTAATTTATTTTCTTTTCCCAGAATATATTCTAGGAATTCAAAGAGAATATACTATACTACTTTTTTGGATTTTTATAGTAGCTATAGAATATTTACGTTTGAACAAAGATTTGAAAGTCCTTGGAATGCGTGATTATGAAAATAACCGAATTGCTGGATTTGTGTGGTTTGCTACAGGGACTTGTTTGATCTTAGGACTGTATGAACTAGATATTGTACCCCAAAGTTTAGCTATTGCAACCATAATCATGGCTGCGTTTACAGATCCACTAATTGGTGAAGCAAATCAAAAACTTGGAGATAAATGGGGAATAGGATTAGGACTATTATGCAGTTTCTTAATTTATCAATTAGTAGTTGGAGTCTTATTTTACTCAATAGTAGGGAGTATTATTGCTGTGGTCTCTGAAAGACCTAAAATTAAGTGGTTTGACGATGATTTGGCAATGCAACTAATTCCAATAATTGTTTTGACTCTTTTATCAGTAATGGATTTTAGCCCAGATATCCCTCTAGAAATTGTAGGAGGAAGCTTATGAGAATAACACGAATTTACATATATCTAATGTATATTATAGTCATATTTTCCATAATTATGTTTATTTCTGAAGAACATTATATTATAGCCAGCCTATTATTTTTAGGAAATATGTTACCAGGATACGCTATGGCTACATCACTAATGGAGAAAAATGGAAATTAATTATAAAAGAAGGTGGGAGCAAATTCGCTCGAATTTATATGATAAAGACGCTTTCGTTGCATCCTTACCAGGAAATACTAGATACCTAGGGAATTCTGAAGCTCCACCCGGCTGCCCACCAGGTTCAACAATGAATTATGTTATTATACCAAAAAAGGGAGAACCAATTGCCATCACATCTTCACTAGAAGAACACCGTTGCCGAAAAGAATCAGCAATAGATGAAATCAAATCATGGACTCACTATCCCGATATTAAATCTGATGGAAAAACATCAATCGAAGTTCTAAAGAATACACTTAAAGAAAATAATATCGAAAAAATACATGTGGATAACAAAATAAAATTAGGAAGGAGTGTAAAATCCACTGCAACCCCTTTTGTAACTGAGATGAGGGGCGTAAAAACGAATGATGAATTGGAAAGAATAAAGAAAGCCATCAAACAGTCAGATGCAGGACAGGATTTCGCTAAAAACCTTGTAGAATCAGGAAAAAATTTAACTGAAAAAGAAGTCAGAGTGGAAATTGATTATTTCATGGGCCGAAGAGGTATTCAGGAAAATTCATTTACAACAATAATTGCTTCGGGACCAAATGCAGCTCATTCACATCATTCTAACACAGATCGTCAATTGAAAATTGGAGATCCTGTGATATGTGATTTCGGGGTGTTTTGGGAGGGATATTGTTCTGATATTACAAGAACTTATTTTGTTGGAGGCGAACCTTCAAAAAAATGGGCTGAAATATATAATATCGTTTTAGAAGCAAATAGACTTTCTACTGAACAACTTACTGTAGAAAATACTAGTCATAAAGTAGACAATGCTGGAAGAAAATTTATACAGAAAAAAGGATATGGTAGAAACTTTGTACACGGAACAGGACATGGTTTTGGTCTAGAGATACATGAATTCCCTTCTTTAACATATAAATCAAAAACAATTATAAAGGATTCAATGGCAGTTACTATTGAACCTGGAATATACATCCCCGACAAAGGAGGGATACGTATTGAAGATGATGTACTCGTAAATGGGAAGAGCCCAACCATTTTAACTAAAGCTGAAAAGGAGCTTTACTGAATATGGAAGAAGCTCAACTAGTGGTCAATCGCCTTTTAGAGAAAGAACCAAAAACTAGACAAGAAATTCAATTAATTAAATTGGAAGTTGCTCGTGAAGGGAAATTTGCAAGTATTCCACCAAATAACCAACTCCTTGCAAAGATAGATGCAAAGAAAGAACCTGAACTAGCTAAATTACTCCGTGTAAAACCAATGAGAACTAGTGCTGGAGTAACGCCTGTAGCAATTATGACTTCACCGGCGCCATGTCCACATGGAACTTGTACCTACTGTCCAGGAGGCCCTACAAATGAAAGTCCACAATCATATACGGGCCATGAACCTGCTGCCCGAAGAGGTAAGCGTCACAATTATAATTCGAAATCACAGGTGGAATCAAGGCTTGAGCAGTACGTCAGAAATGGGCACCCTACAGACAAAGTTGAAATAATTATAATGGGTGGAACATTTACTGCACGAACGCCTGATTACCAAGATGAATTTCTAAAAGGTGCTTTTGCCACTCTTAATGGTAAAGAATTACCATTAGAAGAAGCATTACATGTCAATGGAGGTGCAAAACACAAATGTGTAGCTCTGACAATGGAGACTCGACCAACAGAGTGTACTCCATGGACTGTTTTCCAAATGCGGAAACAGGGAGCCACAAGAGTCGAAATAGGAGTACAATGCCTAGATGATGGAGTACATGACAAATTAAATCGACAACAATCTGTTGATGATGTCATTAAGGCAACGAGATTATTGAAAGAGGCTGGATTCAAAGTGGTTTACCACATGATGCCGGGGCTGCCTGGAATGAATCCTGAAACTGATCTTAGAGATTTTAAGAGATTATTTGAAGAGGAAGATTTCCAACCAGATATGTTGAAATTATACCCAACTCTTCTCGTAAAAGGTTCGCCTTTATCTCGTAACCCTGGTGATTTTGTACCATATGATACTGAAACTGCAGCAAATCTGATAGCTAGTCTAAAAGAAATTGTACCTCCTTATGTTCGAATTCAGAGAATTCAAAGAGACATTCCAAAACCCCAAATTATAGCTGGAGTAATGAACTCAAACTTACGACAATATGCAAGAAGAGAATTGAAGGCTCGAGGAAAAAAATGTAGATGTATTAATTGTAGAGAACTTTGGAGAGCCCAAATAGATCCTGCAACAGCTGAACTTAAAGAAATCGAATACAAATCCAGTGGTGGTACTGAATACTTTATCTCTTATGAGTCTGGTTCAAAACTTTTGGCATATTTGAGATTAAGATTAGATGATAACGCCACAGTTAGAGAACTAAAAGTTACTGGACAGTCTGCAAAAATTGGAAAAACAGGTACTGGTGTACAACACATGGGATTAGGCAGTAAATTAATGAAAATAGCTGAAGATAAATCTAAAGCTTACTCAAAAATCAGAGTTACACATGGCCCTGGAACAAGACTATATTATGAGAAATTAGGATATGAACTAAACGAATATTATATGGTCAAAGATTTGGCATAAAAATGCCTAAATTACAAATTGAATTTCCTATCACTGAGTCAAACTGGATTAAGCATATAGAATCTCTTCAAAATATTGAACATATTATTGGGACAAAGCAGAATATTACTACAGCTCTAAAAACTTCAATAATAAGAGATTTACCTAAAGAACCATTTGGAATTCTTCTGTCTGGAGGTGTAGATTCATCAATAATTGCCAAAGTCTGTAAAGATCAAGAAACACCATTTAGATGTTTTTGTGTTGGAATTAAAGGTTCGGAAGATCTTAAAGTGGCTAAAGAAATCTCAATTTTATTAGATTTAGAACTCGTTTCCAAAGAATTTGAACTTGATGAAATTGAACAATTGTTAATGAAAGTTATAGATATATTACCAGACCCCATAATTCAAGAGGATAATTATATTGAATACATGGTTAAAGTATCCGTTTCTGCTGTTTTACTTGCAGCAATAAGTTTAGGTGATGAAAAAACATTTTACAGTGGAATTGGGGCTGAAGAATTATTTGCAGGCTATCAAAGACATGTAAAATCAGTTAGTGAAAGAGGTACATGGAGAGGTATTGATATCAAAGGACTTCAGGAAGAGAGCTGGGAAGGATTAAAACGTATGAATAATCTTGTAATTTCAAGAGATAAATTAATATCTGATAGTATGCGAAAAGAAATTGTTAGCCCCTATATCGACGATAAACTCATAATTTTAGCAATGAGTCTGTCTACTGATAAAAAAATAGACTCAAACTCAAATAAAAAAATTTTGAGAGAAATTGCTGAAGATCTCGGAGTCCCAAAAGAAGCTTCGGAACGTAAAAAAAAAGGAGCACAATATGGAAGTAGTTTTGATAAAGCAATTACAAAATTGGCCAAAATGAATGGATTCAAATTAAAGAAGAGATATTTAGATAGTTTAATTGCAAAAAAAAAGGTATGATTATTTTATAAGTAACCATCTTACTGAATAAATATGGGAAAATACGTTTGTCATAATTGTGATATGTCAGTTGCAGCAATGAATTGTGGAGCTTGTGGTAAGGAATTAGTTCACGATACTCTCACTAAGGATGATGGAACTACTGTAGACGTTTCAAAATGTCCTGGTGGTTGTGGAAAGATTAAATCTCCAATGTGCTGTGGTAATGATATGCACGCTCATTAGACTTAACCTTAGAATAAACTTAAACTATCTGAATTAGCCATTTTATCGAAAGTTTCAGTCACTAATGAATTCGGACCTAATACTTCCTTAGCCTTTAAGAATAAACAACGTATTTCACTTCGCTCTAAACCTTCTAATGACGGCATGATTCCCGCTTTAATAACTTTGTCAAGCGCTAATTCAGGACCATATTTCTGAATAGAATTGAAAATTGTTACCATAGAATCAATCAATAAAGCTGGACCAATCTTACGGAAAGTACGAACTCCAACTGCCACTTCATCCCCACGCTTTGGTACTTCATCAGGAGTTAAAAATTTAACTAACTTTTCGTGACAATTGTACATGTTACTATCATCATCATAAAAGTCAAATTTCCGACTAGCATAATGTTTACACTTCTCCCCAAATTTCCAAAGACCGTCACCTTCAGGCCTATCTGGAACTAAACCTAACTTTTTCAACTTAAAGTATACGAACACAGGCATTCTATTGTACTCATCACTAGGATCTGGTAAACCAATTTCAACAAATGCAAAACGACGCATTAAAGCAAAACCTACATTGAAAAGTGTATTCTTATCCTGAGTATTCATAGTTCCAATTATTCTAAATTCAGGAGGCATCATGAATGGAGCTCCCTTAGTTTCTTTATGTGTTAACAATGGCTGCTTATCTCTATACTCAAAGACTGTGAAAAGTTTACCAAACGCTTCGTCAATATTAGCCCTATTAAACTCATCAATTACAAGATAATGAGGTCTTCCTGTTTCAACTATAGATTTTTCACACAATTTAGCAGCTTCAGCTACATAACCATCTTTGAAGTAATAACCACCTGAATCATCAGGTGAAATACCACCAATAACATCAAAGTTGGACCATTCAGCATTAGCTGTAACTATAGTATAGTTAGGAGCCATTGTTCCGTTAGGCTGTTTAATTTCACCGCAAAGTTTCGTTAACAATATATTTGATAAGGCTGTTTTACCAGTTCCTGGTTCACCAAATAACATAATATTCTTACCAGAGGTTAAATGTGTAATTACTTCATCAACCGTATCTCTCGTAGTTGAATAAGCTTCAGCTATTTCTTCAAACTTGACATTATAGTCTACCTCTATTCCCTGCCTAATCACGACTGATTGATCCACATTATCCATCATTGTCTTTTCAACAAGAGCCATATCTGGAGTGTGTTCTGTTGTATGTTTCAATTCAATCTGGAACTCATCTCCATATTCCTGCATAAGGAATTCCATAGCCGAATCAACAGTCCATTCAGGCATAGCTGTTTGTTGACCTGGTATACTTGGTGCAAATGGATCTTCACGATTAGGCATAGCCATATCACTTGCAATAGAAAATTCCTGCAACTTACGTGAACCAAATTTGTAACTCAACCAGAATCCTATTGCTGTAACCAAAGAAGTAAGTAAAAGATACAAACGTCCTTGACTATCTTGTGGTATTTCAATATCATTTCCCCCAATTAAAATTGGTGATAAAAAAGTACCAAATAATGCCAAAATTCCAGCTGTAAAAATTCCAAAGTAAGCAATTCCCATTGAACTAGCATCACCACTACGTTTCCGATAAAAAGAAAAAAGGCCTACGGAAGCAACGCCAACAGCCATTACCGTTAGCATGGTATCATTAGTATCCATAACAAGCCCATCCTCTCCATTCGTGACCAAATTATAAGCTAAAATTAAGAATTGTAAAACAAGACCGGAAATTATCATCGAGAAATATTTTGCTTCATCAATGTCTCTAATTTTTGTACTTGTTATTAACCAATTACCTGCACCTATGAAAATAAAAGTTGAAGCCATAAGAAGAAGCATACTATCTGATCCTCCACCCTCCAGATAGAATGGTTTCACAAGTAATGCCTTGTACCCTACTCTCTGGCATACTGTTTGTTCATCAAACTCTATATTATTTTTCATTTCTTCTAATTCAGAATCCATATGGACAACAGTACCATTGACTATTTCGGACCTACCTGCAGTTCCATACTCATCTGTACAAATTAAGTAAGGACCCTGAGCATAATTAAAAAAGACTGATGAAATCAATATAGCAACTGCAATCATAAACAAGTAGAAAGTTAAGCTAGGTGAATCCTCTAGCGTACGCTCCCGTACAACACGCCCAAGTAATACACCTACTGAAACTATTAAACAAATAGTAAAAACTAAACCAATCGTCAAAATTAAAGGCTGAATTAAATTATTAAGAATACCTCCATAGACAATAAATAAAACAACTTCAGCAAGACCAAAAGCGATTATTGGTTGTATTATCGCCTTATTTGATACTGAAATATATAAATACAATGCTGAAATAAATAATATTATATTAAAAAATACAAAAGCAATA
>JAAZXG010000023.1 GCA_014240255.1 Methanobacteriota archaeon | reverse complement strand
CAAGGCGTATTGCAAGTTTATTTGCAGTTCTAACTGGTCTTTCAATTTTTACTATAGCTCTAGCTGAACCTTTGTGGGAAAATAGAAGAGTAATGTGGTGGCTGATTGTTATTTATCCTTTCTTTGGAGCTGCTATGGGAATTTCTCTAATCTCATTATTCATGAATGTTACTTGGCCTAAAGTTGGAGCTACTCAATTTACTTTGTACATGGCCATGCTTAATTTTGGAGCACTTTTTGGATTGAAGATGGCTGGCTATTTTGAAGAGAACTTTACCTATACAACTACTATTATGATTGGTGGAACTTGTCAGCTTCTAATTGCGTTTGTTCTTCCATTTATTGACCCTGGACAGACTAGAAGAGAGCTGGGTAACGACTTTTGAGCGATAATCCTTAAGTAGGGGGTTTTTTGGAACCCTGCCTTGGAGACGGGGCAGGATAAGAGAAATGAGCAATAATATCTATGTTGGAAATTTGCCATGGTCTTACAGAGACGATGGATTGAAGGAGCTCTTTGCAGAGCACGGCGAAGTAACAGATGCGAAGGTTATAGTAGATCGCATGAGCGGCAGAAGTCGCGGATTTGGGTTTGTTGAAATGGCAAACTCTGAAGAGGCTGCAGCAGCAATCGAAGCATTAAATGGCTACGAAGCTGAAGGCCGTGAACTAAAGGTGAACGAGGCCAAACCTCGAGATGACTGAATTAATAGAACACGAAAATAATTTAATTCTGATATCGCTGTTAATTACAGTGTGTATGCAACTATGCTTTTTTGCTATAGCGTACACGCTGAAAATTGACAAGGTAACTGACTTTGCTGGAACGAGTAATTTTATCGTTCTGGCAGCTTTTACCCTATGGCTTGGAAATGATTTTTCCATGCCAAAATTATTGGCCACCCTGATGGTTTGTCTTTGGGGATTTAGGCTTGGTGGATATTTATTTTATAGAATAATGATCTGGGGTGAAGATCACAGGTTTGACAAAATGCGCAAAGTATTTTGGAGTTTCTTAGGTTTTTGGGTTTACCAAATGTTTTGGGTTTTCTTATTATCACTTCCAGTTACATACTTTAATGGAATGACTGGTGATTTTGAACTTACAAACTTATCATATATTGGACTCTCAATGTTTGGAATTGGGTTCTTAATAGAGTCTATAGCAGATTATACTAAATTTAAGCACAAATTATATGGTGAAAAATGGTGTAGAACTGGAATGTGGGCTATCAGTCGACATCCTAACTATTTCGGCAACATCTTTCTTTGGTCTGGGATTTATGTTTATTGTTATAGCCATGGAGTTGCCCTATGGACAATTATTGGATTAATTTGGATAATTATTCTTCTCTTGTTCATGAGTGGAATAAATTTACTGGAAGCTTCTGCAAATTCGAAATATGGAAGCGATTATGATTATAAGAAATATAAATCTGAAACATCTATATTGATTCCTATTCCTAATTCAATATATTCAAAAATACCTGAAAGCATCCGAAGAACTTTTTTACTAGATTTTAAGATGTATAATTAGATTAAATGATTGTTGAACAAATTCCAATTGGAAAGATGGCAAATTTTGGCTATATTTTGGGATGTGAAGAAACAAAAGTCGGAGCTTTGATTGATCCGGCATTTGAACCTGAAAAATTAATTTTAAGAGCGAAAGAACTCGAATTGGATATTGAATGGATCCTGAACACACATGGGCACTTTGATCATATTGAAGGCAACGATGTAGCTGTTAAAATGACTGGAGCGAAAATCATAGCCCATCGTAATGCGATGTTTTATACTGATTTAAAAGTCGATCATGGTGATAATTTTAAAATTGGAAATATTGATGTGAACGTGTTATTTACGCCGGGGCATTGTCCTGACGAAATTTGTTTTTTTGTCAATAAACAAGTTATATTCACTGGAGATGTTTTGTTTGTAGGTGAATGCGGAAGAACTGATTTGCCTGGAAGTAATCCTAGAGAAATGTATCATTCATTGTTTAAGGTATTATCTGTAATTCCAGACGATATTGACATGTTTCCAGGCCATGACTATGGGAATAGTTCTATGTCTACTATGGGTTTTGAAAGAATGAATAACTATGTTTTAAAACAAAGAACCGAAGATGAATTTGTTGAATTTATGAACACACCATAATTAAGTATCTGAAAAATCTTTCATCTCTTCAAGACTTAATTTTCCATCTCCATCTTTATCTGCTTTTTCAAAATCTTCTTCATATTCTTTAATCTCCTCGTCTGTTAGATGATCTTCCCCACCAATTCTCAAAAATTCTGTGAAATCTATGAATCCGTCTTTGTTAGTATCAACTTTGAGAAACAGATTTGTAAGCATTTTATTTTTATAAGATTCTATTCTTTCGACCATTTTTGTACCTTTTCTAAAACGAAAATCATAACCTCCATTTTTAGTTTTAACTAGAATCTGACTCTTCCAGGGCTCTTTGAACATATTTATAATCATTAATAATAGTAGTAAACTATCTAAAATTGCAACTATTATGATTCCTGGAGATGCTGGAAGGTCTGTACAATCTGTGTCGCACCAAATGAAATGGTATAATGCATTTACAGGCAAACCTATTAAAAAATAAAGTAATATTCCTAGGAGTCCAAGGAATATAAGCGGTACGATTATGCCATATGCTCGTTGGAAATTTTTAGACATTAGAATATCACCTGACCGTTTACTATAATTGTGTTTGAAATTAGTTAAACGATCCATTCCAGGATAATATGTTGATATGTGTTTTTTCTTACTATCGCCGTCTTTCCATTTCCTATATTGTTCTTTAATGAGATGCTTTTGACTATCTTTATTTTCTAATTCAGTCATTATATTCCTCAAATTAATTTCGTTTTCTCAAAACTATGACCAAACAACTGATGATGGCTGTGAAAATACCAAATCCAGGAGTCTCTTCTTTCATTCCTCCACAATCCATTTCGGTACAAACCCACGATTCATTTCCCTCTGGATCAATTTCGCAATGGCAGGAATTACAATCTTCATTTTTTACATCTCCTTCAGTACATTCACCTTCAGTTTGTTGATTTTCTAAAGCCGCTGGACAACCATCGGTTGCATCAAAAGGGCAAATATCCAAATTATCTTTAACGCCATCATTATCAGTGTCATCGATACAACCATCTGCATCAGCATCATGGCCACTTGCGTCTTCATCAGGACAAGTGTCATCATCGTCTAAAATACCATCATTATCGCTATCTGAAGAATCTTCAGTTTCGTTATTACCGGTTTCTTCAGTTTCTTCTTCTTCGTTTTCCGAGGATTCTTCAATTAGGAAGGTCCAATTATGATATGCTAAAATATCCTCATTGTGGTAAAGAGTTATATTTGCAAAATGCGTTCCATTTTCAAGCCATGTATGATTCATTTCTAAATCAGATTCATATTCTACAACATTATACCAAGAAGGTTGCTTGTAGACGCCAGTATCGTTGTAAATAGAGACAATCAAATGTGTCCAATTCAAAGATTCATTTGTTACAGCTAAGATAGAATGATGCGTACCATTCATTGTCCATGTAAACCAATCAGAATCATCTCTAGGAGGTTCATCTTCCTCCTCCTCATCTCCATCGTCAGACTCCACTACAGTAATTGCGGCAGTCATCGAACTGTGATAGTTACATTTGTAATTGTAAGTTCCAGCTTTAGTAAAAGTAAAAGACCACGTGGCACCAGCAGCTATATTTCCAGAATCAAAGGAAGCCGGCCCATCAGTACTAGTTGCAGTATGCCCCATCCCATCATTATTTGTCCAAGTAACAGTATCTCCTACATTGATAGCTAAATCCTCGGGATTAAATTTCATATCGTCAGTAATAGAAATATCATGATTTTCAGCAGAGACTAAGGGAATCATGGCCAATATTACAGATAGCATAAGGACAAGTGCTAATGCAAAAGATTGCATTCTGTTTCTATATATTATTTCTGACATATATTGTATTTTGGATAGATGTATAAAAAAGGTAAAGGATGGTGCTCCCGCCGGGATTTGAACCCGGGTGCTCGGCTCGAGAAGCCGAAATGATGGGCCGGACTACACTACAGGAGCTATTCTGGCCTTGAACAGTCGAACTTAATAATTATCGTCAAGCCATTTGGCAGTTTCAAGAATGGCTTTTCTACTGGTATATTGAGGAGCCCATCCATGAGATTTCATTGCTTTAATTTCCAATCTCATTTTCTTTACATCTCCCTTCCATCCTCTTCCACCATCAACACCGCCTGTAAATTTGTAGCCAACATCTTTCAATTTCATAGCCTTACAAACTTCATCTGCTAAAGTTACAACATCAATTGCATCTTTTGAACCAACATTCAAGGCAATAAATTCGCCTTTGTCACACAATTCACCTGGATTTTTTGCTAAAACTGCAGAAATACAATCTTCAACATGGAAATATGATTTGTGTTGTGTACCGTCTCCTAGAATTTCCAAGACTTCTGGTTCTGCTCTCAATTTATGAACGAAATCATAGGTCACGCCATGATTACTTCTTGGCCCAACACAATTTGCAAATCGATATGAAACGCCTCTAAATCCTTCTTCTTTACAGTAAGTTTCTATTAATTTTTCTGCATCTAATTTACTAGAACCGTAAGCTGAAATTGGTTGAAGTGGTGCGTTTTCAGGAGTAGGAATTTTTTCAGCATCCCCATAAACGGTAGATGTTGAAGTAAAGACAATTCTATCGCATCCAGTTCGCTTCATTGCCTCAAGAACTTTTTCAGTGACATCAACATTTTGTTCTTGCATTACTTCAGGTTTTGTAATTCCTAATTGAACTTCAGGATTAGCTGCTAAATGATATACTATCTTTGCGCCTCTTAGATACTCATCGAAATCATCTTTCAATAAATCTACATCAATTAATGTAATTTCTTCAATAGAATTATACAAAAATTCTAACTCGCCCGAAGAGAAATTATCTAGGACAACTACATGCTCGTCTCGCTTAACAAGTCTGTCTACCAGATGTGATCCGATAAACCCAGCCCCACCAGTTACGATTACTCTACGTTTAACTCCATCCTCTGGCATCGCGACTAGGACTCCTGAATCCAATTCCATGGGTGTGTTTTCATCAACAAAATCATATTTTTCATCTGTAAAAGTACCTACTAAAGATCCCATTAAATCGCCAGTTGTCTTTGTGATCATTTTTCCAGTTCCACCTGCAGCATTGGCCATGCTCTTTCCTGTATCTCCAGCTACTTTGAGAACAGTTCCACCTGCCGCACCAACCATTCCTCCAGCGGCAGTTAATGGCGCGCCAATCAATCCTTCTTTGTGTAATCCTAAAGATTGTGTTACGTCTTCTAAGTTAATATCGTCCCAATGTTGGTAAGTAAAGTAGATTGCTATCAAGAGACCTGTGAATAGGACTGCTACTGCGACTTGTATCGGGGCTAAGACTGCCAATACGCCTAAACCATACACAATCGAAGCGGAGAGTAAGAATGAGCCGCAAATAGCCCCCACTGAAACGGCAGCTAAATTTTTGTTTGGAGAAATACCAATGGCTCTTCCAAGAATGGTACCGCCAACAGCCCCTGAACCTTGGAAGGGGAACATAACAAATGCAATAATACCTGTAACCGAAGCACGTTCTAACCAAGGAAGTGAAGTCAACATAGCTTTTCCTTTTTCTTGAATTCGGGTAATTCCACTCCCAATAAATGGGATTTTCTTTGCTAAATCAAAATTCCAAGTTAAGAAAACACCTACTGCAATATCAACAAATGCCGTAGCGATTGCAAGAACCCAAGGGTCTAAACCTAAAGCAATACCTCCAGGTATTACAGTTCCTTTTCCGAATGGAGGAACAAAATAAACAACCATTAATCGACTTAGATTTAAGAAATCTTTTTGCGACATTGTAACGTACATCACAGAGAAAAATCCAGCAGTCATCAAGAATGGAGAAAAGAACTTCAAAAGCCCCATAATAGTGGCCTTTCCACCGATTGCATAAACAAGGATACCAAAACCTAAAAATGTAATTGCATTAAACAAAATATTCCACCATATTGTAGTCTTGATATCTACATTGTCAATAGTAATATATTCGTGATTTAAACTTAAAGAGAAATTCGTTGATTGTGATAGTCTAAAACCTTCGCCCTTAATATCCCCTTCAAGCCACCCTCCTAAGGTGCCAGCAACACCTGCACCGATGCCGTCCACGCTAATCTCAGCCTCATCACATTGAAAACAAAGAATTTCACCAAAATGAAGTTGAGCGCCAACCGGATATTGACTAACTACATTTCCCGGAACTCTAATTTCAGTTTTACCAAGTTTGATCATTGTAAAATCAAAATTTGCGGTATCGGGGGCATCAATGTTATTTTTTATATTTGAATCATATAGAATAAAATCCTTAACATTTAATGATCGGAAGATTACAACATCCATAGAACTTCTTTGGAAAATTCCATTTTCTAATGAAGAATATGACCACTTAGAAGCTCGAATATGTGTTTTATCAAATTTGGTATTATTAAATTTAGATTCTTTTACCAAGAAATGATTTAATTGACTATTTTCAAATCTACTTGAATCTATTGAAACATTACTGAAAAGAACTTCGTTGAATGAACTATTTGAAAAAACCGATTTTGTAAAACTCAGGTCATAGAATGAAACTCGATTAAACGTACAATCAACAAAGAAAGTGTCGGTAAAGTCCACATTGTTAAAAAGAATATTTTCAAAAATAACGTCAGTAAAAACTGCTGCCGATACGTTTTCATTTTCAAAATAAATTCCTAAAGCTGTACCCTCACCTAATTGTGATTTTTCTGGTTTATATTTTTCATCACTTGCGAAATTAATGTCCAACTTGCTTTCGTTAAATTCACTACTGATATGAGAAGGGAAAAGATAATCGCTATTCTGTAGTTGTAATTTTGTATAAGAATTCGTTTCGATAATGCCTAACTCTTCATGAATTACAGGATATTTTTCACACAATTCTGGTTTAGACGGAGAGGTCAGACTACAGTCATCTAAAACTCCAAAATATTCAATTTCGGAAATAATTCCTTCGATTTTAATAGAATCTTCAGGGGAATAATTTGGGTACATTCCATTTAGATTTCGACTTAATTCGTCATCGCTTTCAGTAAAAGCGTACCAGTACCCTGTTTTTTCTTGTCCTGCTAATTCTTGTGCCCATCCTGAAAAACTAGCTCCAATCAGAGTGATAAAGAGTCCGATGATCATTAAATGTCTTGGAGCTTCTTTTATTTTACTAACAAATGCCCATAAAGCATCAACAACCGCATCAATCTCATCTCTTTCTCTCTGAGATACTGTCAATTTACCTTTCTTTTCTGATTCTGTTTTTGGTTTAGAGGTCTTAGATTTCGCACGAGATTTTGGCTTTTTTTCAGGAACTTTGGTGTTCACTTCTTCCTTTTTAGTTTTTTTTCTAGCCATTTTAAATCGTTTGAACTCTCAGCCGCATAATCCCGACTAATAAAATAATATGTTTGGTTAACCGCCTGATGCTACTAGAATTATACGAATTGGAGTATCTGGTAGTTTCGAAATTAAAGGAATTGGCTTCATTTTCTCTTCATCTGTAACTACCAATAAACCATCGGGATGTAATTTTAATCGATTTACAAGATCAGAGGCTGTGGAGCCTTCGGGCAAATCTATTTTCTGCAGATCATCATCAATTGTAACTTGCCATTGCATAAAACTTCATTGAAGAGTGTAGGAAAAATAGTTACCGTGAACATTAAGACCTAACATATCTGGACAGATTTGTAGCCAGGGTCGCATAGCCCGGTATTGCGGTGGCCTCGAAAGCCACTGGGAGCAATCCCTCGGGAGTTCAAATCTCTCCCCTGGCGCCAGGACTCTTTTCGACGACGTGCGCTTGTGCTTTCAGAAACTGATATATAATCGAAAGGCATAGTTGAATTATGATGGAAGGCACTTCGACAGGTCGACCAGCTCAAATGATGAGCTTTAACGACGCAGTCACGAATTGTTTGATTAATAACTATATAGGATTTAATGGTAGAGCATCTCGTTCTGAATATTGGTTTTGGATATTGTTTACTTTTGTTGCATCTTTTATTACAGGAATAATAGATGGTTTTGTTTTTGGATGGGAATGGGAAGACCCAGTGTGGATTAGTAATATTTTAGGTCTAATTTTCTTTTTGCCAGGACTTGCAGTTAATGTAAGAAGGCTTCATGATGTTGGTAAAAGTGGTTGGTGGATTTTATCATCGATTCTAATCCTCCCAATTCTTCTTATTATTTATTGGGTAATCATCGAAGGGGATGCCAATCCTAATGAATATGGAGAAGTTCCAACTAATACTATCGCAAGAGAGAATGGAATAAATTATAACAATTATTAGATTGAAGACTGACCCTCTTGTATTGTAGAGGTAGGGTCGCCGTCAGGTAGTATGATAAAGACAATAAGGATATCGCATTCTTTAAATAATAGAGAATAGCTTTTCTACTTTTTCTCTTGTTTTCTCTCTTCTTCAATAGCATTAGCAACATTGCCAAACATACGAATAAGTTTCTTTTTAAAATCAAAGAATATCATTATTCCGGCAATTGTCAAGAAAACACCTCCAACTATTGTAAAAATACCTCCAATATAGAGCCCAACTTTAGGCTCAGTATCATCAAAGCTTGCGAATCCAGTTTGTACCATGCTAATCCCGGCAATAAGTACAAGTATTCCAGATATTATCAATGATAATGAGATGATTTTTGTTTTCGTTGTTTTTGCCACGCTCTCTTATTTCGGCCTATATTAAATTACTACTGTTTGGCCTTTTCGTAAGCAAAATTCCTAAAATTTGTAGACAGCCTTATCAATACCTCATACTTTTAATTGTGAGTTGAAATGAAAACCACGGTTCCTGTAAGTCTGATATTTTTCATAATAACTACTGGTTGTATTGGGCCTGGTGGATTTTTTGGTGATGATGAACCCGAAATAATTCCATTTGAATTTGATTTAACTCTTGATGATTTGTGGAATGATATCCCTCTAAACCAAACTTCAGCTTCTGATATTATCAATATGACTTATGAATTTGATAAGAGTCCTAGAGTTACAAATCTAACTGAAATTGGATATAGTATCAATAATCAACCTTTACTTTTAGTTGAATTTGGAGATTATGATCCTGCAGTTCCTACAGTATATTTTGTAGCTGCTCAGCACGGTAATGAGCCTGCTTCAGTCGATTCTGCATATTTGCTGGCCAGACATTTTGCCCGGGCATCACCTGAAGAAATTGATCCTATTTTAGAAAAAATAAATCTTGCTGTTTTTGTAATGGTAAATCCAGATGGAAGAGATAATGGAACCAGAGGAAATTCCAATGGTACGGATCTCAATCGGGACCATATGAAATTGTTAGAACCAGAAGGCAAAGTTATGCATGAGGCTTTTCACAAAGTTCACCCTTCAGTAACTGTAGACATGCATGAATTTGGAGGAGTTGGTACTATCATTTTCCAAGTAGCTGCGCCACAAAATCCAGCCACTCATCAAGATGTCTTAGCTGCTTCTTATGTTCTAGAGAGTGATGTTATTGAGGCAATTAATGAAGAATGGGGGTTTGGAAGTGTTACTAATTATCCTCCCACTACTAGTTCTCAGGATTCTAGTATTCATCGTAATCACTTTGCTGTTCATGGTTCTGTAAGTTTATTGTTTGAATCTGCAGTTTCTGAAGAGTATTCAGAAAGAGTTAGACTGCAAAGTTGGGCAGCTCTTGCTGTAATCGATGAAGTGGCCGATGATCCTGACTATTACTTAGGTGCAAGACAATCTTCTGATGAAGAAGGGCAAGAGGGTAATGACATTGTACATGCATATCTGATTGAATGTAGTGATCCTGCAACAACTGAAACACTTCGTATTCTAATGGACCACGGCTTCGATGTTGGTTACAAACCAGATGAGGAAAGTGTGACTTCTATACATTATGAGACTTTTTTACCTAGAAGTGTTTTCCCAAATGGAACTGTTGTTATTCCAATGGATCAAATAGGTTGGAGAGTTTTGGGAGAGCTAATGGAATACACTTCCACTAAAGATCAGCATTACACTAATTCTCCTAAAGAAAGAGGTCAAGATGCTTGGAGAGCTCTGGAACCTGTCAACTATGAAATTGACAATAATGTCTGTAATATTGACTAGGTAGGCTTTTTAAAATTTAAAGATAGTCTTAAAAATGAAAGAAGTATATAATACTAATGGATTTTGAACTTAAAGAATCGCAGCTCGGTTTCTTTTTAATTTCCATAGTATTGATTTTGGTTGGTTTTATTGTTTTCAGCGAAGCTCCATTGTGGCAAACTGAAACCACAACTGTACAATCGAATTCTGAAAATACATATCAGAGTGACGCCAGAGAAATAATGGCTGTGTATCAAACAAATTATAGTATTGATTGGGGGCCAAATGTAGAAAATGACTACGGATATGAAGATGATTTTGCACAATCATGGTATGGGATTGTGATGGCCGATGGTGAAGGAGGTTGTATGTTCAAGAATGGGGTATGTTATGCTATGGGCGCATATGCAAAACTTATGCATAATCTAGCCTCAGTATTGTACTTAATTGTATTATTAGGTACTGTCTTCCTTTTCTTTTCTTCAACTCCAAATGCTTTTGAAAACATTAACAGTGCATCTTTAATTAAAAAAATTGGCTTATCGATAGCCTTGATCTCAATTCTTATGTCTGTACATTTCATGCTTGAGTCCGTAAGTATTAGAGAGGAGTTGACGGAAGAATATGGTTGTGATTATATTACGGGCCCTTGTGTGGAACTTGAAGGTTTCTGGGGTTCAGATACATGGGGAGGAGATACTAACGACGGTTCACAAAACTTTGATACCTCTATGAATGCGAAATGGGGGCCTGGCCTCGCTTGGTACCTAATGGCTTTGGTTATTCCTTTACTTTCTCTTGCGGCAGTTTATTTCAGTTCAGATGAAAATGAAGAATCCGATTTAGTAAACTATCTGCCCTTCATTCTGTTCCTCTTCGCTTTAGTTTCTTTGTCTTTAGTTGTCCACCCTGAAACATATGGAGATTGTGGTTGGGGTTGTTCAATAGATGCAGGAGAGGGGCCCTTTGGTAGTGAAGAAAAACAATTCGATCATCGATTTTACCTTTATGCTGGTGAAATTATTGCATTGATCTTAGTAATCTCTGGTTTATTAATTTCTTCATGGATAACGTACCGGCTAAGTTCTACTGGAGGGTCGCCAACCCTTTCTATTGAGTATATTGTTCCTGAAAATAGTTCGAGACTTTTAGCGCTTTTTAGTATAATTCCGATTAAATCCATTTTACTTTTAATCCACCGAATTATACAACTTTTCTTTACTTTTGTCGCTTTAATAATGATGTTGATTGGTTTATGGGGGTCTTTATTGTTTGGACGTTATCCCGAATCTTCCAAAAATTGGATATTGTCTAGTTGGAGATGGAATTGGAGAATTGGAAGTTATGCGAATTGCTTGACTGATGCTTATCCTCCTTTCTCAATTTTAGAAGATTATCCAACTGATATTACTTTTGATGAACGTGAGGGGGGGTCTCGTTCAAAGTTATTAACTTTGTATGGTTCTTTTTTGGGAGGTAAATTTATCTTGCTATTGCCCTGCAGAATAATATTATTATTTTACTCCATTATAGCCGGAATAGCGGCTTTCCTCGGACCTTTTGTTGTTCTATTATTGGGCAAATATCCTGAGTCATGGATGAATTTCATCATAAAAACCAGTACTCAGGGGGTGCGAATAAATGCATATACGATGTGCCTAACTGAGGTTTTTCCTCCGCTATACCCTGGCGATGAATATATTGAAGTTCCGAAAAAGACTTCTTCTTTGACGAATCAGCATTATGATGCGCTGATGTCTGATAGTATAGTAGAAACTCGCTCGCAAGTTGAAAAACATCCAAGTATAGATGATAATTCAGATAGTGTAATGAAATCGTTTGTACCAAAAGCTGAGTTAGTATCCATTGAATGTCCAGGTTGTGAGGCCCAGATGAAAGTAGCTAAGTTGAATGAATTGCAGGAAGTCACGTGTAAAGAATGCGGCCTTTCTGGTGAGATTGACATATAATCTGAATAATGCATAGGTAGTTCTTAAATAACGGATAAATCGTCAATAAGTATGGAAGAAAGTCTAGCCTTGATTATTGTTGGTGGAGTATGTTCTCTCTTAGGTCTTGTAATGAATATAAATCCTATCAAATTTGATGAGGACTTATATGGAAGATTAGAAGGAGAATTGAGTGATAGAGAGACTATTCTCAGAAATTTTGGTGCACAATTAAGATGTGCTTGTGGTGCTTTGTTAATCGCAATTGGTATTATTGCAATTCTAAATCGTGATTTACCAACCAGTGAGGCTGAAAATTTATTAGTTTCATTAGGTGTTGGTTTCATAATCTTAATGGGAGTAATTGCGGGCGGATATTATCGCAAATTTGTCGATCTGATTATCGTTCCTCCTCTTGTTATCTTCAGTGTACTAACTGCAATTTGTTTCTACGCCGGATTCATGTAAGTTCATGGTTTTACCTCCCAAAGATCATCCAAGATACAAATCACTTTTAGCTCGAGAAAAATTGGTAGATGCTTCTGATATTGTAGCTAAGCAAGGACTGATTGCCCATGGTAGAGGTGAAGCGTTCGATTATCTACTAGGAGAGCAAACTTGCTTACCTGCTTTAAGTGCAATAAAAGCTGCTTGCACGGCCATTCTTTCTGCTAAAAATCCTGTAATTTCAGTAAATGGAAATGTTGTGGCTTTAGCAGCTAGAGAAATTGCTAGACTAGCTGAAGTAAGTGGAGCTAAAGTTGAAGTTAATTTATTTCATCGTACTCCAGAAAGAGTGACTGGATTAACTAAAATGATGAAGGGTGTAGGCGTCGATGCTCTGGGCGAAAATGCAGATGATTTGATACCTGGATTAAGCTCTGAAAGAGCTAAATGTTGCTCTGACGGAATTGGGGCTGCGGATGTTGTTCTTGTTCCATTAGAAGATGGAGATCGTTGTGAAGCTCTAGTAAAAATGGGGAAAAAAGTAATCACTATTGATTTGAATCCTCTATCAAGAACTGCTGAAACTGCCCATATTACTATTGTTGATGAATTGACTAGATGTTTGCCTTTGTTATCTGATTTTATTAAAGAGAAAAACGGAATTGATTCCTTCGACAATAAAGAATGTTTAAGAGATGTTTTAAACTATATTTCAGATAGGTTAAAGTCTTGAGCGTTCTAAATATTCTGTTTGTAGGAAGTGATGAAGTTGCTCGTTCTATTGCTAAAAAATCCGATTCGCGCGATGTCGATAATTATATCTATAAAGATTTGAAAGAAGATAGTTCCTTCTCTACTATTTCTATCATTAGACCAATAAATTATCCAGATAAGCCAAAACCATTTTTTGCTTCTTTAACTGTTTCTGACTTTGGTATTATTGAAATAAATAAAATTGATGCTGCTTTCGGTGAGGCTATTGTGTCGATGGCCTGTGCTGGAATCAAAGACGGTTTTGTAATTGTTAACCCTACTGAAGGTGAATGGGTTGATGATTCTCAAGTAAAAACTTTGTTACAACAAGCTGGACTTTCTAATTGGAAATTTATTGAAAATGAGGGGATTATTATTAGAGAGAAATTGATTACGATTTTGAATAAAATAAAACCTCAAGATGAACCTGGGTTTGTTGTCGCTGTAGATCAAGCTTTTACAGTAAAAGGGGTTGGATTGGTTGCAATAGGGCATGTTCAATCTGGAACATTAAACAAACATAGTGAGGTGATTTTTGCAGGTTCTGAGGGAAGTGCAGTTGCTCGTTCTTTACAAGTCATGGACTTGGATGTTGATGTTGCTAATGTTGGAGATAGAGTTGGTCTGGCATTAAGAACTGGTGGTTCTTTCAGAGATGATTTGCTTGGTAGAGGGTCTATATTGGCAGACACTACGGATCGTTTTGAAATACAAAAGAAATCTAATTTTAAGATAGAGAAAGCTGCTTTTCAAAAACATGACCTCATTGATGGCGACGTTATTCATTTGTGTGCGGATTTTCAATTTATAGTAGGTAGAGTCGTTAATGTTGGAAATGTTATTGATGTTGAATGGGATTCTCCTATCGTGATAAATAAATCTTCAAAAAGAAATCCTCTGATCGTACAGTTAGAAGCAAATCCTAGAATTATGGGTTTTGCTAAATTTAAATAGTCTTGAATACTTTTATAGCTCGGGTAAAAATAGTGAATATGGTGTGTTATGTTCAATAAACGTAATTTTAGAATTCTCGCCTTCGGACTTGCGCTCTATTTTTTCATAACTAATATACTTTTAGGGTTTTATGTTCTAAAAGCAGGAAGTTGGGGTGGAGGTCTGAAATTTCTTACGAATTGGAATTTATTATTAAATTTTATAATTGCAGGTTGTGCACTTCTTAATGAAAAAGATTCAAAGTTTGTTTCTTATTACTTCCTATTGCCGGCTTCAATGGTTCTCAACGTTCTTGTTTTCTTACTATATTGGGTCATCAAACTCTTTGGAGGGTTTGGTGCCACTGAAAGTGGATGGTCTATATTTGATGTTCTCAAAGATTATTATATGCATTTCGGAACTTCAGTCTTTTTATTTGTAGAAGTTTTGTTTTATTCAAAGCCTTTCCAAGATTTTAAAAGAGAATTCTCTATTTTTGGTATGATTTTCGTTGGATATATTATTTGGATGGAATTTTTTGTTCAGGCCTATAACGATTTTCCATGTGGCTCTGTTTCATGCGGCTATCCTTATCTTTTCCTAAACTATTTAGATATTGTAGGGCGATTGATCTTCTACGTTATTGTTTTGGTATTGGGTACTGTTTCTTGGATTGGTTGTAGGAAATTGGCTAAGGGCCCTGGATTTTCGATGTTTTAGGGGATGTTGTAGCGAGAATTATTCCGCTTCCTACGATTAACAAAGTTCCCAACATGTCCCAAGAAGAAAGAACTTCGTCAAATATGAATAGTCCATATATCCAACTTACCACAACTGTACTGTATGAAAATGCGCCGATATAGGCTGCTTTAGCTGCATGAAAAGCCCGAGTCATGCCGATTTGTCCTATTCCTGCTGTAATTCCAACGCCCACTAAAAGTTGTACTTCATAGCTTGTCAAAGTTGTAAGTTCTCTAGCTGAAAGAGGAAGGCTAACTATTACGCAAAATATAGCAAACCAAAAGACTACCGATTCTGATGATGCTGTTGATCTCAATTCGCGTATTGAAAGATAGGCTAATGCAGACAATATTCCGGATGCAAGAGCATATAGTGCATTTATTTCAACCGCTTCAAAAGAAGGGGAAATTATCAAAACCGTTCCTGTAAACGCAATCCCAATACAACCAAAAAGAAAAGGAGATACTTTTTCTTTAATCAAATATCCTGAAAAAAGTGCTACAAACAAAGGAGAGGTCCACTGCAAAACGACCGCAGTTGTAAGCGGAATCAAAGGAATTGCATAGAAATAACACGCCATTGCTGAAAATCCAGTAATACATCTAGAAATGAGCCATTTTGGCTCTTTGAAAGAAAGGGACCGGTTCTGTATTTTTGATAAAACGTAAGTCATTACTGCAATTACTATGCTTCTACCGAATATTACAGTCCATACGATTACGTGCCCTCCAGATAATTTAACAAAAACGCCCGTGGCTGAAAAACAGAGTCCTGCTAAAACCATCCAAGCAATTGCAGCCTGAGGTGAGTCTTTATTTTCTTCAACCATTCAAATTATCTTCTATGATTTGTTCCCAATTATCTGGTTTGGGAGGCCATCCTTCAGTCATGTATGTGTAAAAATCATCTTTACTTTTAACACCAAGTGCTTCATTATTCTTCTTTTCATTGCCTATTGTAGAAAAAGTATCCTCTGAATCTATTGCGTGGGCAGCACCAACATGATTGGGGTATACGCGTATATGGTCTTCGAGTTTTTCTAATTTTCGTAAACTATCAAAAAGTAGATCTGATTTTTCTCTATAATTGCCACCCAGATCAATACGCCCTACATCCCCTATGAAAAGACAATCACCACTAATAAGCATTTTATCAATTAAATAACAATTGTGATCATATGTGTGTCCTGGGGTGAAAATAATTTGGATTTTAGAATTGCCTATTTTTAAAATATCGTTATCCTTCGTTCCTATCATTTTGCCTTTATATTTAGTCAAAGAGCTTTTTACAATTCCGCCGGTATTATATTTATTTGAAAAATACAACGATGCCGATCTTCGATCTGCGTGTGTATGTGTGTCTAGTATATATTTTATAGTAACATTTCCTATCTTTTTTAATTCATCTTCTATTACTTTTTCATATTTTTCGAATGCATCGATAATAGCTACTTCTTTTTTATTATTGCAATATATTAAATAAGAAACACAACCGGTTTCCCCTAAAATTAGTTGAGATATATTAGCCATATATAATATAATAAAAGAATAGTACTTATAAGACACATACACCTCTTCTTCCATTGGAAATCCTATTTTATTCGACGGCCTATTTTTATTTTTATTTTCTTAGATATTTTTTTGAAGACTTACTTCGAGTGGAAGAGAAGGTGTCTGACAAGTTTTTTTTATATTGTTCTTGTCTCTAATTAAGATGGTACCAGAAAACACTTCTTTTGATGACAGTTGTAAAATAGTAAACGAAAACCAATCTAGGATTGACCAAACAACTCTTTTAGAATTATATTCTTATTATAAACAAGCCAAAAAAGGAGACGTAATTGGAAAAAGGCCAGGCATTCTTCAAATAAGAGATAGAACTAAATACGATAAATGGGCGGGTCTTTCAGGAATATCAAAAGAAGAAGCAAAACAAAAGTATATTGATTTAGTTCAAAATTTAACATTCACTGGAGAAAGCACACCGTTCGAAGACAAACATAGTCTAGCAAAAGAAATGTTGAATAAAGAATTAAATGTAGAAGAGTATAAAGAAATTAAGAACCTTTGGAAAGCTCATTCTATTGCTGAAGACAATCGTGATATTGAAGGATTAATGGCAACCCTTACTGAAGATTGCAGATACGAAATTCCTCAAGTAGGTAAGGTGTATTATGATAAAGAAGGCGCAACTCAATTCTATAATGATCTATTAAGTGCATTTCCAGATATTGATTTTAGATTAATGCAGATTTACATTGGGCCACAAGGAGTAGTAGAAGAAGCAAAAGTTAAAGCAACCCACGAAAAAGATTGGTTAGTTTTACCTGCAACAGGGAAAGAAGTAGAATTTGAAACAGCAATCTTTTTTCCTTGGGATTCTAAAGTTAAGAGGTTCAAAGGAGAACGAGTGTACTTTAATTTCGATCGAAAATTCTATAAAAAATACGGGATGCGACCACCTTTTCCAGAACTGAAAGAATGAAAAATCTCCCGATTAAAATAAAACCCCCATCCAATAGGGAGCTATGGCGACAGCCGTACATGAGTTAGAACAGATAGCTGAACAAATTTACAAACAGCTGAGCACCGGCAAAGTACCGGAGATGACAATTCCCACAAGAAGTAAGAATAACATAATTTTTGATGAAAAATCTAAAGTTTGGAAATACGGAAAATCAGAAACAACAAGAACAGCTAAAAAATTAGATGGAGCCTACATGCTCCTTAGGACAACATATCTTTTGGATTTTATTAGGGAAATGTCAAGCCAAAGTAAGTCTTCCACTCTGAGGGAATTATACTACATCTCTGAAGGTTGGGATTTAGGAAAGTTTCATGCACAAGATGAATCAAATAAATTAATTGAAGATTTAGAAATAATAACACATTTCCAAAGAGAAGATTTCAAAATTAGACCAGAAGACGATGGAGCTAAGGTTTTAGGAGATGTTACAATTACAGAAATCAACCGCAAGGGAAAGCCCATGAAAATAAATTGCCGCAATGACGTAGGCGATACTGGTTACAACATTCCTTATAATGTAGAAGACACCAAGATAACATTTAATGATTTTGGAAATTCAAAGTGTATTATTGCTATAGAAACAGGAGGAATGTTCGATAGATTAGTAGAAAATGGTTTTGATGAAACGCACGACGCAATTTTAGTCCATATCAAAGGACAACCCGCACGTTCAACTCGTCGTTTCTTACAAAGGATGCATGGAGCCTCTGGACTTCCATTACTTTTGTTTACAGATGCTGATCCTTGGTCTTACCGAATTTACAGTTCAGTGGCCTATGGGGCCATTAAAACAGCACACATTTCTCATATTTTAGCAACACCTAGCGCAAGATATTTGGGAGTTACTCCTTCAGATATTATAAATTACGAACTTCCTTCAGACGACCTTACAGATAGAGACATTAGTGCATTAAAATCAATTTTAACAGACCCTCGTTTCAAAAGTAAGTATTGGAAAGGTGAAATAGAATTACAACTAGAGATAAAGAAAAAATCAGAACAACAAGCTTTAGCCAAATATGGCCTTGATTTCGTTACTAACACGTACTTGCCAGCTAAACTGAAAGAAATGGGAATTTAGAGTTCTCGCGCATAAAAATGCCCGCTACACTAGGGCCTTAGCCATAAGGCCTTTGACTTCTTCAACATGTTCATTAATAGTTTCTTTACTCCAATCATTTGTTTGAATAGGGTCCAAAACTTCGACTCTAACTTCACCAGAATAAAATCGCATAGTTTTTGCAGGCCATACTTTGTGCGCATCATGAACTATAACTGGAACAATAGGTAACCCCGTAGCCAAGGCAAGATGAACAAATCCTTTCTTGAAAGGGATTAATTTACCATCAATACTTCTTGTTCCTTCGGGCCAAATCCATATACTCAAATCTTTGGCTTTAACAAAGTCAGACATTTTTTTCATCGATGCAACAGCCTTATGATTATTCCCTCGATCAATCAGTAAGTGCCCAGCAAGCCAATAAGCGAGTCCAAAGAATGGAATCTTCAAGATTTCTTTCTTACCAACACCACATCCACCATAAGGACAAAGTGCCATCCCAATAAAAATATCTAAAGCAGATGCATGGTTACTAACAAAAATAGCGGGCTTGGAAGCATTTAATTTATTAGAATCTGGATTTACAATTTTAGCCCCCACCAGCCTACTTACAACAGGACCTATCATTTTCCCACAAAAATTACCGATTCTAACTCTAAGAGAACGAAAAGGAAGTGCCAACAGCATCAAACACATGGTTGTCAAAGACCAAAAGGTTAACCAAATAAATCCAATTGTAAATCGAAGTGTAATAGAAATTGGGCCGATTTTTTTTCTTTCGGCCATTTTTATAATTTTAGTCGTAACCTTCTAAAATTTCTTCAAAGCCTTGAGTTAATCGAATATCATTATCAGTAATTCCACCAGCATCATGAGTAGTAGTTGTTATGATTACACGATTATATTCACAAAGGGTCATATCGGGATGATGGTTGAGTTGCTCAGCAGCCTCAGCTAATTTATTTAAAAATCCCATGGCCTCCATAAAATCCTTGAACATAGTTTCTCTAATCAATATTTTATCTTCAGAATCATAATCCCAAGGGCCAATCATTCGTATGCGGTTAGTAATATCCTCATCTTTCAACAAGTCCATATCAATACGAGAAATCGACTCTATTTAGGCCTAACTCAGAAACATATTTTAACACCCCTTCCCAAATACAGCATAATGAGTCAAGAAGAAACTAATTTTTCAGAGAACATGTCGGCGATGCTACCGTTTGGAATGGCCAGTTCTGGACTTTTGCTTACAGGCATGGGAGTTTATTTCTATTTATTTCCTGAAAATCAACAATCAGTTACTGCCCTTATTCCGGCAATAATTGGGTTGGGTCTAATGATTCCAGGAATAATTACTATTGCAACACCACATAACAAAAAACACGCTATGCATGCAGGCGCAATGTTTGCACTAATAGGCTTTCTAGGAGGCCTAATGGGCGTTCCAGATTTTGTCAGTTGGATTACAGATGGCGGGGATCTTGAAAGGCCAACAATAGCTAGAATGGCAATGATGTTGTTTTGTGGAGAGAATTTAGTTGGAAGTATACTTTCATTTAGATTAGCAAGAATTAAGAGAGAGCAAGAAGCAGAAAATTAATGGAAGATAAACCCAAAGTAGCAGTCCCTCGCCATGAAGGCTTTCAGATTAGCAAGATTAGTGAAAATAAATACATTTCCGGGGTTGTAATTGCAATTGCCCTTTTTTTAGCTATACAATTTATTCCACAAATAGGTGATTTTTGGTCACAATATTTTGTAGATCCCATAATGGCAGATTCAAAAGGTGAAGCTGGCGCAAAATATAATATTTACAATACAGTTGCATATGGTTTAGGATTTTTTGTTTTGTTTATGGCAATAAATGAATTACTCACACGGTGGAAGATTGAACTTAGCGAAAAGTTTGTATTTTCTTGTATTCCTTTACTTATTCTTGGAGGTGTTGCTAGAGTCCTTGAAGATGCAGACACATTCGAACCACCTATTCAATATTTTTTCATATCGCCTTTAATTTATGGGATTTTAGTAATATACAGTTTGTTGGTAATTGCACTTGGAGTTTGGTTATCAAAAAGTGATTTGCCTTCATTAACAAAAGGATTAGGTTTAGTTTCATTTACAATAGGTGGGTATGGACTATGGTGGTATTTTGCACCAGGTGATTGGATACATCCTTCTTCTTGGGCCTTGGTAGTCTTTTCTTTCACGGCCTTGACGGCAGAATTTTACAGAGGAAAACCATTAAGAGATCCAGTTCTTTTCTTTGGTATTTCATCAACATTAACATTAATTTTAGCATATTTAACCTTAGCTCAGAATGAAATGGTTTATCCTGAAATCTTATGGAATACATTGATTATAGCTTCATTTTTAACTTTTGTAGTTTGGTTTTTCTCATGGTTCATTATGCCTTTAAAACCAATTTATCTTTTGCTTTATTTTGGACATTTTATAGACGGTGGAGCAACATTTTTAGGAATCGATACCTACGGATATACTGAAAAACATGTTCTTCCTGAGTTTTTTATAGAATATTTTGGAAGTGCAATAGTAATGCTCCCATTAAAATTCTTAGTAGTTACCGGAGTAATTACCGCTCTTGAAGTGGAAAAAAGCAAGGATGAAGAACCAGGAATGGTGGCACTGTTGTTGATGTTCTTATTGGCGTTAGGCTTAGGGCCAGGCACTCGCGATATTTTGAGAATAATGTTTGGAACTTAATCAATCATATAATATTTTTATATTCTTCTAAAATAAGATTAGCTTGCCTTTCCCAACTCCATTTATGTTTTACAAGATTGGGCCCTTGCGCTAATGCTTCTTCCAATAAGAGGCCATCATAACATGATTTTACTATAAGTTCAGCTAGTTTCCGAGAATCTTTTTTTCCGAAAAAAAGTATGGGGTATTCTTCTTTATCCCATTGACGGTGTCCATGGTTATTACTTACAACTAAGATTGAGCCACAAGCCATTGCTTCAAAAATAGTAAGAGGTATACTATCCGAAAGGGAAGAAGAAATCACGACGCTTGCTTTCCCCATAATTTTCCCCAGTTCTTTTTCTGTTAGTTGTCCTGTAAACTCTACGAGGTTCAAAGCCAAATAGAAGTCTTGGCGGAAGT
>JAAZXG010000022.1 GCA_014240255.1 Methanobacteriota archaeon | reverse complement strand
TAGTAAGTCCGTTTCCGTTAGTAAGTCCGTTACCGTTAGTAAGTCCGTTTCCGTTGGTGAGTCCGTTTCCGTTGGTAAGTCCGTTACCGTTAGTAAGTCCATTACCGTTAGTAAGTCCGTTACCGTTAGTAAGTCCGTTACCATTTGTTAGGCCATTACCATCCTTCAAACCGTTGTCTTTTTGTCGTTCCATTTGTCTCACCGCTTAAAACGTTATTAGTTATAGAAGAAACTGTATATAAAATAAAGCTTGAAAATTTAGTTTATTTTTTGGTGCATTATAATGGCTTTATCAAAACTATTTTTTAGCTTTAGATTTTGTCTTTTTTGCCTTTGAAGTTTTTTTCTTTGTTTCAGTTTTCTTCTCAGGCTTCGTACCTTCATAATGCTCGAGAAACTCAATGTCAGTTACATCTGTATTCTTTCGGATAGCTGCAACTACTCTATATTTTGCTTGGAACCAATTAACATCAAATTTAGTTCTTTCAGGTAATTTAATTTGGGCTATACCTTTTTCTATTTTCACATCAAATTCATCGTCAGCCGGATATTCCATACTGAATAGAGCTCGAATGACATCAACTGGTTTCTTAACAATAGATTTTACAGTATATTTGAAAACTAATTCTTTACCTGCCAATCCCGGATTGAAATCAATTCTAACTCTTGATCCATAAACATTAGCTAAAATCGCAGGTCTTCCTTCAATATTCAATTCTTCTCCAACAAATCCTTTTGCATCAGGACACGTTCGTCTGAATTTTGATACAGACATGGTTTCTATTAATTTTGTATCTCTAGGTCCATAGGCATCTTCTGGAGCAATTTTAATTTCAGTTACTTTTCCGACTTTTGCTTTTTTCAAATCATTTTCAAAACCTGGAACTAAACGTCCTTCACCAACTATAACTGTAATTGGGGCATATTTTCTATTTTCAACTAAAGCATCTTCTTTTTTTGCTACTTTCTCGAGGGTCGTATCAAATAAAATCCCGTCTGTACGTCCTTCATAATCCAGAGTTACAATGTCACCATCTTTTAGAGGCATATGTGCTGCGTAAAAGCAGGAGTATTAAGCGCTTATGTTCAACAGATAGCTCTTAACCCCCCTCAAGTTGAACAATTATGCGTTCCAAACCAGCTCGTTCAATGATTTTGCCGAGAATGGTAGTCACGGGACCTGGTGTTTTAGAACAACTTCCAGCCATAATTGCTGAGTTGGATATTCCTGAAAGAGGTTTAATTGTTTGTGATAATAACACTCTTCAGATTGCAGGTAATCAAGTAATTGAATATTTGGTGGCTGGAGGTCATCCTATGGAAAAAATTGTGATTGAAGGAGCTAATATTGAGGAACTAGACAGAGTTGAAGCTTATTCAGATAAAATAGATTTTCTTGTAGGACTGGGTGGTGGTAGACCAATAGATTTGGCTAAACAAGCCGGTTTCAATAAAGACATTCCTTTTATTTCAATTCCTACGGCTGCATCACACGATGGTTTTGGTTCTGCAAGAGCTTCAATACGTCAAGATGGACGTAAAACTTCAATGCAAGCTATACCTCCAATAGCAGTAGTTGCAGACACTTCTATTATTTCAAAGGCCCCACGAAGATTACTTGGAGCAGGGGTTGGAGATATAATCAGTAACCAAACAGCGGTACTTGATTGGAAGTTATCTGAACAAAAGGCAGACTATAGCGAATATGCTGCAGCGTTGTCAGAGATGGCTGCTCAATTAGTTGAAGATGGAATAGATAAAGTAGCTAATGGTAGTGAAGAAGGAGTTAGATTAGTTGTCAAAGCTCTAATTTCAAGTGGGGTTGCAATGTCGATTGCAGGCACTTCAAGACCAGCAAGTGGAGGTGAGCATAAATTTTCACACTGGTTAGATTCGAATTGCGATACTCCCGCATTACATGGCGAACAGTGCGGTCTCGGATCTATAGTTACTATGTATTTACATGGTGGAAATTGGGAAAAAATACGAGATACACTTAAGGCAGTAAATGCACCAGTTAATTCAAAAGATTTAGGAATAGATGAGGGTATAGTTCTAAATGCATTTTTGAATTCAAAAGAAATAAGACCTCAACGTGTTACCATTCTTGATAAGTCAAATCAAAAACAAATTGAAGAAGCAGCATTAGCTACTGGCGTTATTGGATAATCGTTCTTCAATTTCTGTGGAAATCCACAAAACTATTATTGTAATCAAAATTACAGGCGTACTAAAGTGAAATCCTTGAGTAAACCAATCAGGTATTGCATTTCCAGTTTCAGCAGACCAATAAGACCAACCAACTAGAATTTCACCGATTATTATTGATACAATACAACTATTAGCTCTAACTCGGTTCCAGTAAAGTACAGCTACTGTTGTGGGGAAGAGAACTGCTAAACCTGTGAATGCTTGTGAAACTATGCTAAAAATAGTGTCAGGAGGATCATATGCCAATATTAAACCGATTATTGCTAGTATAATAATTAGGATTCTACCAATTTGTTTTTCATTTTCTTCTTTAATTTCAGTAATTGCAGGTAAACCATCTTTAGTTATTATTGAAGACATTGCAAGAATCTGTGAATCTGCTGTAGACATGAATGCAGCTATTGCACCAATACAAACAATAGCTCCAGCCCATAGAGGTGCATATTCAGTTAAGACTAATGGGAGTATATTATCAGATTCTGATTTGGTTAAAGTATGGTTAAAATCAACAATATTTCCATATACTCCAATAATTACAGGAAAGAGAAAGAGAATTGGAACTACAGTAGGATAAAGCCAAGCAGCTGTTCTGATTGCTTTGTCATTTTCAGCAATATAGAATCTCGAAAAAAGCTGTGGAAACATTGGAACTGCTATGGGCCACAATATAGTATATGAGAAAATAATTTGCCAAGTAAAGTTTCCTTCTCTTACAAATTTTTCAGGTTTATTGTCCCATAGTGACTGTCCAGCTTCACCAAAGCCACCTATGTCTTCGTGAATAAAGAATCCAATAACAAAGATAATTAGTATTGAAAACATCAGAATTCCTTGAAATACATCAGTCATTGCAGAGGATTTCATACCACCTAGTACTAGGTAGATAATCATCACACAAGTTAACAATAACGCTCCAGTGAAGTATGGAATTTCACCTCCAGATAGTGTTTCTAATAATATTCCAGCACCCATTGGTTGTGTTGCAAGATAAGGTAATGTAAAAACGACTAAAACAAATCCATATATCCATCCTAAATATTTTGAGTTTGTTTCGCCAGCTATTAGTTCAGGAGGTGTAACATATCCTTTTTCTTTACCTAATCTGTGAATTGGTATTCCAAGTAATAATATGGAAAGTCCAACTAGAGAAGTTCCCATAGCCATTATTCCATAAAATCCCCATCCTGCACGATAACTTGCCCCTGCAAATCCTAAGAAAAAGAATGCTGAAAAGTTAGTTGCCGCTAATGTACAAAATAGAATCCATGGATTTATTTTTCTAGATGCTACAAAATAATCTTCTGCACTATCTTCTTTACTACGGCCATATAATCCAATACCTATGGATATCACAAGATATATTGCTAGGATGATACCAATAACTAATAAATCACTCATCCTTCATCCACTCCTCTGAAAATTTCCAGACTGAATATGCTAAAGTAAATTGAATTATAATCAGGTAAATTACCCATGTAGGAATCCAATTGTTAATTCGATTATTAGAATTCCAATTCCACCAATCAATACTGAGTATTGTTAGTGAAATAAATATGATCGCCCAAATTTGGTTATTTTGTGACTTCGGGAACCAGAATGGTAAAAGCTCCCATTTCTCTTTAATCAAGCTTGTAGTCTTTCAATAAGTTCGGCTTTAGTACCTGAAACGGGTAAATCTTTCTCTTTCAATAATTCTTTTAATTCAGCTACTTTCATAGAACTATAATCATTTTCTTCAGATTTAGTTTCTTCTTCACTATCGACTGCAGCTTCCTCATCTTGACTAACTTCTTTAGTCTTTGGAGTTGGTTTAGTATTGGCTTCTTCTATTATTCTTTCCAATTCATCATCTTCAGGTGGTATTTCCATAAGACTTGAAGGATTCATAACACTAATTTTAGAAATCTCAACTCTTTTAGTTGGGTAAGTAGATTTCAACATAGTTGCAACTTCCTTACTTAAATCTCCAGAATATATTTTCTTTAAGGTTTCAGAGATATTTAGTTTAGTAAGAGCCTCATCAATACCTTTGTGTGCAGTAGCTCTCAAAACTCGTTCTTGTGATTTTTTAATTCTCTTATCTACCATTATAATTGGTTTAATTCTAATTTGAACATCATCTTGTAATTTTAAAACAAAATTACAATCTATACGGCTATTTTTCCTTCTTGTTAGAGCTCTTTTATAATCCGAAGTTAAGCGATGTCCATCGAAAGAAGTGAATGCATTGTTTCCTCTAACTTCATTAACTCTAAATTTTATCATAAAATTTTTTTGATTAAAATCGCCGGTTAATTTTTCTAAAGGAACTTCAGTTACTCTTCCATTTACTACTTCTGCACTATCAGCAGGTGTGTGTGCCATTATTGCGTAATTGAACATAGAAGGCGCGTGTAGTTGGTACCACATTTTGCTCTTCCACTTGTCTTTAACTTTCGCTCGGGTAACTTTGGCCAAATTGATTTCTCCGTCATGAACACTACGTTCAGGCTGCGCTCACTGGGCAGGGTTAAATATACGTTGCGTCGATTGCAATGCAAGATGTTTGACAAACTGTTGCTTCCTTTAGACCCATCAAAGCGTTTGAAACCAGCACAAGATTATGCAATTGCATTGGCTAAACGCCTAGAAATCCCTTTATCAGCTGTGTTTGTAAGTAATCCATCCAAAACAGGTACTATAACTGCTTCTGGGGAAACCCAACGCGGTATTGAAGCACTTGGTCAGAGACAATTAAAACAATTTATTGAGGGCGTATCAGATATTAAAATTAAACCTATATTGAAGATTGGAAAAAGGCGGAAAGTTTTAGCTAAACTAGTAGATGATAAGGTTGCAGATACTTTAATTCTTGGTCCTTTTAGATCGATGTTAAGCAGATTATTTACTGGTTCGGAAGTTGAAAGAATATTAGATTCTGAATCATCTCATGCCTTTATTGTTAGAGAGGACCATCCTCTTCCCGGTCCTGGTTCTCCAGCATTAGTTGTTTTTGACGGTCTATCATTATCCAAAGTAGCACTTAAGAAGATTGAGGATTTTTCATTGAAATTCAAGTGCGATATAGAATTATTACATATCGGAACTGAAATTTTTGGAGGTGCTGAAGCTATAGATAAAGCAGTTGAAAGTTTAAGAGAAAAACTAGGAAATGAAGTATTAGTGACTTCTAAAATAATACCTTTAAGTTTCTTTAAAACTCGAAAATCTATTGCTAACACAACAATAAATTCAGTGGGCGCACGTATAGTTATTCTTCCAGATATTGGAGATGCAGTTAGTGATAATCTTATTCATCAATTAGTTTTGAGTGCTTCAGTTCCGGTGTGTGTCCTAAGATGAGCAAGGATGATGATTTTGAAGAAATGCTGGAAAGTCTTGAAATTGTAGCTGAGGCATTAGATGAAGAACCTCATGCTTTTTTACCTCGTGTTAATCAGCTTACACGTAGAAAAACGTTGTTAGAGTTACAATCCGATTTATTTGATCCTATAGAAAGACAGCATGTAATCTACAGACTATTTCTTAATTCAACTTTTAGAAAGTTTGGTGCTGGAGTTTTGATAGTTTCCTTTATCAATATTTTATTATATTTCTTTGCAGACGGTTTAACAACATCTGGAAGGAATGTGTTTGTACTATTTTTATTTATAATTTATTTGTGGGTTTCAGAAACATTTCCACTTCCAGTTACAGCCCTGATGGCAGGTGTAGCTTTGGTGTTATTAGGGGAAAATCGAGATGATGCCTTTAGTTCTTATGCTTCAGATTCAGTATTTATGATATTAGGTTCTTTAATTATTGCGCAAGGAATAACTAAATCTGGGGCTGAGAATTTAATTATAAGAAAATTTTTAGGGCCATTTACAGGTTCAAATTATTCTCTTATTTTCGGAATAATAATTATTTGTAGTTTTATGGCTGCAATAATTCCAGATCATAGTGTTGCAGCAATTATGCTTCCTTTAGTGTTAACTATTGCAGATAAAACTGATATACGGAAGAGGCCAAACGAAATGATTGCTTTAGTTTTGGCCGTTGCCTTTTCATGTTCGATTGCAGGCTTAGCTACGCCATCTGGTGGGGCTCGGAATGTGATAGCGATGGGTTTCTTAGAAGAATTATATGATATACGAATTTCATATATTCAGTGGGTTGTTTTGGCAGCTCCGATTACAATTGCAGCAATTCCAGGCGTTTTTATTACTTTAATTTTAGTTAATAGAGTAACTTATCGTAAAATTGATTATTTTAATGAACAAACTCAACCAATCGATGATCGGCAATTATTGTCATTATCCATTTTAGGTTTGACTTTTTTGTTGTTTTTAACTTCAGGATTTAATGGTTTAACATTAGGAACTAGTGCAATGATTGGAGGAATATTAATGCATACTTTTGGCGTTCTTGAATGGGAGGACAGCCGTCAAAGATTACGCTGGGGAGTAATGTTCATTTATGGTGCAGCTTTAACCATGGGTAAAGCAATGGTAACTCATGGCGCCGCAGCTTGGTTAGCAGGTGGACTGTATAAGTTAGCAGAGATCGGTTCTCAATTTGGTGGTGATTCAGTAATTATATTCCTAATCATAATTGTTACTGTATTATTAACAAATGTAATGAGCGATGGTGCTGCGGCAGCTATACTTGTGCCTATTACTTTAGCAGTAGGTGCTGCAGCAAGTTTACCTTTAGCTTCTATAGCCTTGATTACGGCCATTAGTACTGCATTTGCGTTTATGACTTCATTCGGTACTCCACCTAATTTGATTGTTCAAGCTTCAGGTATTCCTAAATCAAGTGATTTTCTCAGAAATGGAGTACCCTTAGTAATTTTTACAATTATATTATTGATGGCTGCAGAATATTACTATTGGGATATCGCTAGAGAATGGGTTAGTCTTACAAATTAGTTAGTAAGCTTTTTTTTTGATTTACTTTCTATATTTACCAAGCCTCCAATAAATGCGAAAGTTACTACTGATATGAATACTGAAGAGTTACTGTCAGGCATTTTAGAAATCGGTCCCAAAGCACTTTTATCAGGATTGTGTCCTAGCATTTCACCAATTTTGTCTGCGATATCATTTGGTCCAGAGCCAGGAGGTAGAGCTCCTGATGATGCAAGAAGATAAGCAGTAGCAATAACAAGAAAAGGTAACATTGCGGCAGTTAAAGCTCTTGCAGGATCTCCAGCCTTTCTTCCACCAAAGAAGCCCCCCACAGCAGCAGTAATTGAACCAGGTATAGTTAGGATGCCCAAAACTATCATTATTATAAATATATATACAAAACCAGCAAAAATACCATCGCTAAATAGATTTGTAGTGTTAAAATCAGTTTTTGAAATGCTAGGTATTTGTTTTTCTTCAGTTCGATTAATTTCAAATTGGTAATCTTTAATAGTTTCTAAATTATCTTTTTTATTTATTTCTTCTACAGAATCTTCTTTTGAGGAATCAGAATCCATATCTATCTTTTGACGTACCAATTCCCAAATGTCTTTTTCGGTCTTCACTATTTGTAAATTAGTTGCTATCTATAAATTAATGATGATACCTACAACAGATTAATATAAGACCCATGACAGACCTGATAAAACGGTGAAAGCTACATGGAAGTTTTAACTACAGAAACACTTGCTTCAGCAATCAATTATAGTCCCGAGTATTCTCATATGGGTGATGATGAATCTAGTTATTTAGCAGAGCACATTCTTAATTTCTTTGGATACAGTGATCGTATCATTGACAATGTCTTGCATCCAGAAGATCGAGATACTTTCTATATGTTGGAAGATGCTGGTTTGATGGAGACTGAAAGAGAAGAAACAACTCTATATGATGGAAGAGAATGGAGAATACATTACTGGTTACTAAAAGTTTCAGAAATTCAGAGCCGTAGAGATGCAGGACCTAAGTATGCACCAGATGACATGGAACCTTCAGTATATGATGAAGTTCCAGATGATGTCTGGTCACGCTAAAATTGAAATTACCCTATTCTTTAAGGGCTAATCAAAGTAAAATAATAGATAATATTAAATTAGCTTTAGAAGATAGAAATCATTTGATTTTAGAGGCTCCAACAGGTAGTGGCAAAACCTTTACTTCATTAGCTGCAGCATTACCTTTTATCACAAAAAGGAACATGAAAATAGTATATTGTGTACGTACAAATTCACAACAGAAACAGGTAATCTCTGAATTACAGCAATTTAACAAGTCTGGTAATGAAATTAAGGCTGTAGCTATTCAGGGTCGTGAAGCGCTTTGTCCACAGCAAAAAAATGATACTGAATTAAAAAAATCCAATTGGTCTGAAAAATCAAAGATTTGCAAGTCCTTAAAGTTAAAATCTAAATTAGGAGAAAGTGGCTGTCCATTCTATAGTAAACTTTTGAAAGAAGGAGATTCTTTGACTAAGAAGTGGTCATCTGAGATACTTACAGCGCAGGAGTTTTCTAAACGGGCTGAAGAAGAAGGTATTTGTCCATATGAACTTAATAAATTATTGCTAAAAGAAGCTCAAGTTGTAATTGTGCCATATGTTTATTTTTTTGACGAATTTATAAGAAATTATATGTTAGGTTGGATGGATATTTCCATTGATAAGGTAATAGCAATAATTGATGAAGCTCATAATCTTCCAGATTGGGCTAGAGGTGCAGCCTCTGAATCAATGACATTAAAATCTATTAATCTTGCAATTAGTGAAGTAAAAGATTATGGGTATCAACTCGCAGAAGGCCGAGATCCAGTTCATTTCTTGAATCTTGTCGAAGCAGCTATGGAGAAGTTATCTGAAGATCATATTTCTGATAATGATGAGGAAGGTCATTTACCGTCACATATCGTTTCTTTGGATTCTGATGTAGCTACTTTTGAAACTGAAATGATGTCTCTTGGTGCAATGACACTTTATAGACTAAAGCAAGATTCTACTGAAATATCTAAAATGGGTCAACAAACTCGTCAGTATCTATTAGATCATGGAAAACGGCCTCGTTCATATTTAGGTTCAGTCGGAGACTTTCTGTGCCGTTGGTTTGATTCGATTGATAGCCATACAATTCGTTTAATTGGTAAAAAACCCTTAAGACTAGAAAAAGTATGTTTAGATCCAAGAATAATGACTGGTTTTCTCGAGGATACTGGAGGAGTAGTTTCCATGTCAGGAACAATTAGTCCTTTAGATATGTTTCGAGATTTAGTTGGATTGAAATCCAATACTATTTTAGAAAAAGTCGAATCAATATTTCCATTAGAAAATAAGAAGGTGTTATACTTAGATGATGTCACAACTTCCTATGCTGAGCTCAATAGTAAACCTAGTCTTTGGAATAGAATAGTATCCAAATTAGAATTAATTACTAATAATTTCAATGGTAACATTGCTTTATTTTTCCCTTCTTATAAATTACTTGAATTAGCTTTAGAAAGTTTGAAATTAAAAAAACCAGTTTACAGAGAATATTCAGGAATGGATCAAGAGGAGTTAATGCAAACTGTCGAGAGTTTTAAATCCGATAGTGGGGCCGTATTGGCCGGAGTTATGGGGGGAAGATTAGCAGAAGGCATAGATTATCCTGATACTTCATTAGAGATGGCAGTCATAGTAGGTATACCTTATCCTTCACCAGGCGTTAGACAGAACGCATTACAGCATTATTATGATATTTCTTTTAATGGTAGGGGTTGGAAATTTGCAGTCGAATCTCCAGCAGTACGTAAACTACTCCAAGCAGCAGGTCGAGTTATCCGTTCAGAAAATGATAGAGGCTTAATAATTATAGCTGATAATCGTACAGGTCGTTTTTTAGAGTATATTCCCGAATTAGAGCGTTCAGATGATATAGTTTCAGAAATATCTGATTTTTTTGAAGCCTAAGTAATTTAATCCTATATTTTTAGGCGTGTAGTGCCACCGTGGCTTAGCTCGGTATAGCGACTGATTCGTAATCAGTAGGTCGGGGGTTCAAATCCCCCCGGTGGCTCCACTATTTTTTGCTGTATTCTATTTTGCTACGGCGCATTGCTTCTAGAGCTGGCATAGTTTCATCAGCCATGAATGCAATACATGCACCTCCGCCCGTAGATACGTGTTCAATTTTTGAAGTGAGTCCCATTTGATTAAAGGCCATTGCAGTTTCTCCACCGCCCACAACAGTCATGTTAGGATTATTTGAGATTGATTTGAATACTTCTCTAGTTCCAGTAGCAAATTGAGCATCTTCGAAAACACCCATAGGGCCATTAGCAATAATCGTTCCAGCATTATCAATGTATTCAATGTATTTAACTAAGGTGTCTAATCCAATATCGTGTATTGGATATTTGGTTGGTAACGATTCAATATGAGCACCTATTCGTTTGCCTTCTTTATTCAAGGCAACATCATTAGGATAAATAATTCGATTACCATTTTCTTTTAATAAATTCTTAGCTTTGTTTATAACTGCTTCATAATTAGGTATATTTTTTTTGATAAAAGTAGTGCTTGATTCTCCAATATCTATACCTTTTGCCATTAAAAATATGTTCGCGACAACACCACCCGTTAATATATATTCAACACCTCTGTTCAAGAAATATTCAGATATTGACACTGAATCAGCAGCCTTACTTCCTCCTAAAACTGCAATTCTTGGTTGAGGACCTGAAGCTATTGCTTTCCCTAAGAAATCCAATTCTCTTTGCATTACTCTTCCTGCAATAGCTGGTAATTTTTCTGCAAACCCAACCAATGATGGTTGACATCGGTGAGCAGCTGCAAAAGCATCATTTACGAATAAATCGGCCAATGGTGAAAGTTTTGTAACCATTTTACTTTTGGCTTGTTTTTCAAAATTATTGTTTTCAAAGGTATTTAGTTCAATTTCTTCTTTATCAAATCTAACATTCTCAAGCATTAGGATTTGACCTTTTTCCATTTTATTAATTGAATTAATTGCTTTTGTACCATATAAATCGGGAATAAATTTGATATTAATATTAATAATTTCAGACATCAATTTCGCATGTTTTTCTAGACTTACGAAATCCAATTTACCTGGACGAGATTGGTGCGCTAAAATTACGATTTTTGCTTTCTTTTCAGATAATTCTTTTACTGTATTAGCATGTCTCTTAATTCTAGTATTATCTAAAATATCTCCGTTTTCAGGGTTTACTGATGAATTAATATCTACTCTTAAAATTATTACTTTCCCATCTATTTCAAAGTCATCTATCGTCAAAAAACTACGGTCTCTTAAGGTATCAAATTCGCCGTCAACAGTTGTATAACCACTATTTTGACCCACAGCTCGTAAGGGGGTTGTTTGTAAACCTTTATGTTGATTATTTTTCTATATGTCGACCTAATACTACAAAATTAGCAACCACGGCTTCAATCTGAATTCTGGGACTAGCTCCTTCAGATAATCTAAAGTCAGCTTCAGCCAGTTTTTCGATCATTTGTACTTTAATATTATCCGGTATTTCTAAATCTCTCACACAACGGTGCATTTGTCGTAAAACATCTTCTCCAGCTAAGCCATAAGTAATTTGTAGTGTATCAAGCCTTTCTCTTGCCCCTGAAAAGTTTCCATCAAGTGACATTTTTAATGCTTCTTCAACTTCTTCAGGTCTTGCAGCTGCAACGGCCTGGTAGACAACATCTTGTGTAATGTCTACTTTTGCAGCGGCCGCCATTTGTAGGCTGTTTATTGCTCGTCTTAAATCACCTTGAGCAAGATAGGTTAGTGATTCATAAGCATCTTTCGATACCTTTAACTTTTCTTTCATTGCTACAAATTTGAGATATTTTTCTAAATCTTCAGCTTTTAATGGTCTAAATCTAAATACAGCACATCTTGATTGAATTGGTTCTATAATTTTGGATGAAAAGTTACAAGACATTACGAATCTACAGGTTCTAGAATATTTTTCCATGGTTCTTCTCAAAGCAGCTTGTGCAGCACTTGTCAATGCATCAGCCTCATCTAAGAATATTATTTTGAATCCATCTTCACCTAAAGGGGCAGTTCTTGCAAATTCCTTAATTTTACCTCTAACGACATCAATTCCCCTTTCATCAGATGCATTAAGTTCATGTAAATTATGTTTCCATAAATCTCCAAACATTTCTCTTGCTAATGCTAAAGCACTAGTTGTTTTTCCAATTCCAGCAGGTCCGGCAAATAGTAAATGAGGCATGGATCTTTCTTTGACATAATTCTTCAATCGTGTAGTAACTGCAGTTTGACCGACAACCTCAGAAAGGTTCATCGGGCGATATTTCTCTATCCAAATTTCCTCCATTGATAGGCCATTCGCCCGTTGTATTTAATTCCGTCTACAGGTGAATGTAAAAGATAAATAGCCCCTATCCAAACCGTATTTAATGTCCAGATATGAAGGTCTCGATTTTTTTAATTTAGAACAAAAGTTGAGTGAGGAAGAGATAATGGTTCGTGATCTAGTTCGCAGTTGGGTCGATGAAAAAGTTCTTCCAATTATTGAAAAATATTATACAGAGGGAACATTTCCTGTAGAATTAATACCTGAAATAGGTTCAATGGGTCTTTTTGGTTGTAATCTAGCCGGTTATGAATGTACTGGCCTATCAAATGTAGCTTATGGTTTGGTTTGTCAAGAATTAGAACGAGGCGATTCAGCAATTAGGAGTTGCGTATCTGTTCAGGGTTCATTGTCAATGTATCCCATTCATGCATTTGGTACTGAAGAACAGAAACAAAAATATTTACCTGGCATGGCTAGAGGAGAATTGATTGGATGTTTTGGACTTACAGAACCAGATCATGGTTCAGATCCTGCCGGTATGGAAACTAAAGCAGTAGATGATGGAGATTCTTATATTCTTAATGGGGCTAAAATGTGGATTACCAATGGAACTATTGCTGATTTAGCGATTGTTTGGGCTAAATTAGATGGTAAAATCCGAGGTTTTATTGTAGAGAAAAGTGATAATGGCTTTACAGCACCTGAAATGAAGGGTAAACATTCACTTCGAGCTTCAATAACTAGTGAATTAGTTTTTCAAGATTGTAAGATACCTAAAGATAGACTATTGCCTGATGTTCAAGGCCTCAAAGGGCCATTAAGTTGCTTAACTCAAGCAAGGTTTGGTATTGCCTGGGGCTCATTAGGAGCTGCAATGGGATGTTTTCATTCATCCGTTGACTATTCTAAGTCTCGAATAATGTTTAATAAACCGATAGCAAGTTTTCAATTAGTTCAAAATAAACTGGCTTGGATGCTTCGTGAAATAACTAAAGGCCAATTATTGGCATATCATTTGGGTAGAGCCAAAGATAAGGGTGAAGCAACTCCAGAAATGGTGTCTCTTGGTAAAATGAATAATGTTGATGCAGCAATTCAGATAGCTCGTATGTCAAGAGATATTCATGGTGCTAATGGTATTTTGAATGAATATCCTATAATGAGACATATGGCTAATCTTGAGAGTGTTTATACCTATGAAGGTACACACGACATACACAATTTAATTCTCGGACGTTGGATAACTGGTATTCAAGCGTTTGAATAATTAAATAGTATTTGGTGTGGCTACAGCTTCAGTCCATGTTTTACAATTATAGCAGCTACGTGTGAGTGATTTACCATTGCCATTAGCTCCGTCACTTTCAGTGTAACTAAAAACATCCTCAAAATTTCCTTTTGATAGAATAATAGTTTCATTTGTACCTAATCCATTACCAATGGCCAAATCTTCCACTGAGAAAACATAGTCATAGTCACCATATGTGGATTTATAGACACTTAGGGAGGTCGTGAGCATTCCGACAGTATTTGCAGGCAACACTATCAGTTCATCTTCATTTTCAGGTATTATCTTGTCATTCTCTTTATTATCCGAAATAACCCAATTTTCAATATAGATTGCAGTTGGATTTGGATTGTATACTTCAATCCATTCATAATCGAATCCATTGTTTGTTGGGTTGTACATAATTTCAGTTAGATATATTTTGTCACTTAGACTATTTCCTTCAAAAACAGTTACAGTCAATACTGAAGGTAGTAATTCTGAACCGCTATTGTATAGCATATATCTTTCAGATTTCACACTTATTGATGAATCACTTGGATCACCACCCCAAATACATACAGATTCGTTAGGGACAATGGTACGGATTTCGATTCTTAATTCCTGATTAACTTCCAATTCATTTCTTAAAGGGTTATAAGGGAATTTTCCTAAAGCGTCACATTTATCTTTATCTAAATCACCATCTGAATTTAGTAATCCTACAGTTATACCATCTCTTAATTGTGGATTTCCAGTTCCAAACTCATAATCTTCCCAATTAGTTTCATTATTAATTTTACCTTGAGATCCAGTTAATTCAGAGATAACTTCTCTAGCCATAACAACACGGTTATCATTGTTGTCAAGATCTATACCAATGCGATAATTCATGGATGAAGTAAATGCTTGAATTAGTAAAACAAATATTGTTAGAGCCATAGTGAACTCAATGACATGTGTAACGGCGTCTTCCGTGGTTATTAGTCTTGGTTTCATCCTCTCATTTCCCTCTTGAATAGCCATGTGGCAATTCTAAGGCATATTAGTGGCCATAAGACAAGAGACAATAAAAGTAACCATCCCGGAACGCCCTCAAAATCTATAGAAATAGTTCTATGTGTAAATAGTCCAACCGCCATCTGATAAACAAATCCAGGATTAAGTAATGCTAATCGAGACGCAATGGCTTGATATTCAGGGTCATTTTCAAAATTTTGAGCAGATACATCTATGCCAATTACGAAAGAAACAGCATAAACAAGCAATGTCCAAACTACAGAAAATAGTAACCATGCACCTAATCCGTAAATTACGACATCAGCTCCATTCTTTGCTGAAATGGCCAAGCATAATTGAAAAGTAACCATAGTAAATATCATAACTTGTCCAAAAAGTAAGAATGTAATCATACATCCGATTGTAGGCATTTCTCCAGCTACAGTCATAAAATAGAGTCCTAAAACTTGTGCAATGAAAGCCGGAACACCAACTACCATTGTTAGTCCCAATGCCTTACCAAGTACTATAGTTTCACGATTTATGGGTCTTGCTAAGAGCATATTCAAAGTATTTGATTGTCTTTCCTTATGTATCGTATCTACAGATACTGCAATTGCAGCTAATGAGACTACAAAGAAACTAAAGTAAGATAGTCTCAGAATACCGTCATTACCACTTGTTACTGCAAAAACAGAGGTACTGTTTTGTAAATCACCTAACAGCCATCCAATTCCAACAATAAATATAGTGAAAAAAGAGCCTAATACAATCATTCGAGGTGCTTTAAGTCCTCTCTTAAATTCAAATAATGCTAAATGTTTAGCAAATTTCAATTGTGTTTTTAAATTTTGTATGCGATTTAATGAATAATAACTTCCTATAGCTAATATAATGAGTTCAGTTCCAAAGAAATAGTAATCTGTATCTGAAGCTAAATGAATGTCCTCAGGTAATGCCTCCCACCCTTCTCGATTTAATGTTATATTTTGACCATTCTCAGAATAGTATGAGATATTTTCAACAATATAAGCTTTAACAGTTACAATTTCACTTTCAAAAAATTCACCGCTAAGATCACCATTAATCAGAATTCTCATTCCACTCAAATTAAGCATGGTTTTACCATATAAATCTTCATCATACACGATGGCTTCATCTTTAGAATATTCACTAAGTACTATACTATCATTATTGTACACCTCAAATCGAGGTGATGTCACTAAGATTCCTTTGAAAGTAATACTATCTCCCGCATTTCCAGGAAAGTTTATGTTTGTTTCATTATCGCCTTTGGTTACAATTTTTCCTTTCCATATATCCAAAGGGTTAGTTTCAGTAGTTAATTCCCAATGAGCCTTGTGAAGAATAGCAACAACCATCACTAATGATATAGCAATGATTAGAGGTTGCCAGGTTTTTAGATTATTCCACTGATTTAATCTTCTTTTAATCTTCATTTTCTCCTCCAGTCTCAGTCATAAAAACATCTTCTAAAGAGGTGTCTTGAGGCTCAATAGAGAAAATCTGCACATCATTTTTTACTAGATTATCAGTTACCCATGGTATCAATTTTTCTTTTAATGTTAGTATAATCTGTTGATGTTTACCTAAATCATTCTTTTCTATAATACTAATTCCATTCTTTTTTATTAATTCATCTTCATTCTTTTTGTTAAAATTCTTAACTCTTAAAGAAAGTCTAATTGCTGTTTTTCTTACTTTCTCTCTAATCTTTTGAATGGATTCCTGCTTGATTAATTTCCCATTATTTATAATTCCAACATGTGTACATATTTCTTGGACTTCAGATAATACATGTGAACTTAGTAAAATGGTTAGACCTTTTGTATTCAAATCTCGTAAAACACTTCTTAAGGCCTTTACTCCTCTTGGATCTAGTCCTGAAGTAGGCTCATCAAGGATTAAAATCTGAGGTTCATGTAATAGTGCAATAGCAAGCGCTAACCTCTTTTTCATTCCAAGTGAAAATTCTCCGACAGGCCTTTCAGCATCTTTTCCAAGACCAAGAAGCCCTAATAGTTCCAAACTTCTTTTTTCGATAGTTTCAGCTTTTAAATCATAAAATCCAGCATAGAATGAAAGCGTTTCAATACAGTTAAGATTTCCGTAAAGGCCTATCTGTTCTGGTAGAAAACCAATTTTATTTTTATTTTCAAATGAATTATTTTCAATATTTTCGCCTTTTATCTTTATGGAACCTGAATCAGACTTTAGTATTCCAGTAATACATTTTATGGTTGTAGTCTTACCAGCTCCATTAGGCCCTAGAAATCCAAATATTTGGCCTTCTTCAACCTTTAAACTTAATTTATCGAGGGCTTTTGTGGTTCTTATAACTCTTCCAAAACTGCGAATTCGATAGTCTTTCTGGACTTCAACTAATTCAAGAAGGCTGCTTGCCACGTAATGTCACCCTTGATTGCTGTTATAAAACCACATCGTCTTAAGGTGATGTGCCAGAATTCTGGAGATATCCGTTTTTGCCAGCAGCAAGTAAAATTCTTGAAGGCGTTACCTTGGATGCTTTGCTCAATGACTACTTTTATGCTGAAGCTAGAGCACTTGCCCTTTCCCGTCTTGAAACTTCAGCATCTTTAGGAATTATTGATGTAGAGGGACCTCCAACTAATGATGAGTCAGATATTGTTTTAGGATATGTAATTTCTAGACTAGTTTTGGCGGCAGCAGATAATCAAGCCCTTGTCAATTATGTGGCATTATCTGAGGCTAGGCGTGCTGAATTGTATCTTTCTTCTGAAACTGATGAAAATTTGGCTAATCTTGTTAATCTCTTTGATGCAATTGAGGTAAAATTAAATGGTTCTGTTTTTGATATGAATTTTGTAGATTATGTAAGAGCAGCTTCCAAGCTCCGTGAAGGCGATTGGAAACTTTCCAATAGAGGTGTTAGTAAGGGAATTGTTAGTCTTGATCGGATAACATTGATTAGATTAATGCGAGAGGTTATTCAACAGCATCTTGAGGAGCTTCCAGAAGCACCTAGGGCTATCAAAAAACAATTTGAAGGCACAATTGATGAATTAAAATCTCAAATTTCTAAGACTTTTGTAGAAAGAATAGGTGGTTTGAATAATGTAGTTAGTGAAAGACAAGCTGAGGCCATGAAAGAATTGGGTAAATTTGATCTTTCTAAGGCCCCACCTTGTTTTAACACAAATTTATTAGATTTACAAGCTGGAGTTAATCTTCCACATCCTTCACGTTTTTTCATAACTACATTTCTTTCATCTTTGAATCAAAAATCTGAATCTGTAATGCAATTATTTGCAACAGCTCCCGATTTTAAAGAATCTTTTACACGTTACCAAGTTGAACATATAACGGGAACAACATCTAGTACAAAATACAGTGCTCCAAAATGTGATACTTTAGTGTCTACTGGAGTATGTCCTGGTCCAAATGGTTTGTGTCGGCAAATACGGCATCCATTGAGCTATTATCGTGTAATGGCTGAATCTGAAAAAGATGTAAAGGTACGTTTAGAGAGGATTTTGTTAGCTGCATTGAATCGTGAAAAATATCCTGCTGAATTATTAGAAAGAAATATGAAAATATTTGAGGACTTTGATTTCACTTATGGTGAGGAAATAGTTAAGAGAAAATTATCGGAAGCTTTTCGATTGGATGAAATTAGTAAAGTCCAGGTAAAAATCAGTTATTTTCAAGGTAGAGTATATTCGGTTGAAGTTCCAAATGAAGAACGTAAAATATGGATTACAAAAGCTGCATTAGGTATAACTGACGGTAATTCAGATTATGATTGTTTACCATTAACTGATTGGAAGCTAGCACTTCCTATTGGAGATGCTCAGTATAAATCTAAATCAATGGATTTAGTAGTTAAACCTTTTGAAATTAATATGGACGATAACGAAGTCCGTAAATTTTTCATGATCCTGGGAATTACTGAAGAATCTTAGACACGTGTGCGTCTTCCACAACTGCAGATAAACTTAGGTGTATTTTCATCAATATGATGTACTTTTTCACATGAAGGACATGTAACTCTTGTAATGCCTTTACCCATATTTACGCTAGGTTCATCATTTATTGGAGGGGCAGCTTTTCTTACAACTTTTTTCTTTGCTACTCCTTTCTTTGTAACTGTTTTCTTGATAGGTTTCTTTTTTGGTGTTGGAGCTGCTTCGGGTTTAGATTCTTCATCACTTTCCTTTGTGTCTTTTAGAGTTGTACCACCAGTTAATTTGGCTAACAGTTCACTTTCATCGAAATCCTCATCCTCTTCTTCATCATCAAAATCTTCGTATTCATCTTCTATTTCTTCTTCATCATCTGAATCAGTTTTAGAGTCTTCAAGACGCTTTAATTTTGATTCACTTGGCAATTCAGAATCATATCCTACTCCAGTTAAACTCTTACTTAAAGGATCAATTCTTTCTTTAGTCTTATACAGACTAGCCGTTGTATCTTCAGGTGCTAAAACAAAGGTATAAATTCCAAAAGATAATAATATAATTCCAACGAGTCCAGCAATAATTATAACTAAGTTATCCATAATTGGTGCAGGAATTTCAGGAAGTGTGAAGCCCGATGACGTATCTTGACTTGGTGCAGCTCCTATTGTAAGTAAGATAGTAGTATCAGCCCCAGATATCAAGGTCCCATTTAGATTTGACATTGTAATGCTAAATCTAATTTCGCCTTCATAGCCGTCAAAACCTTGGGCAACGCTATCTGAATAGAATTTAGCTTCATAAACATCATAATCACGTTGTTGATTTTCTTTAGCTTTAATATAATTTGGAGATGCGCACGCTCTACATGCATCTCTATTGTCTTCATCACTTAAAAATATAACATCAATATTGATAGAATTTACTGATAATTCTTCATCATCAGAATCTATCATGTATACTCCTTTAATATGAAACTCTAAAACAATATTAGTTCCATATGGAATAGAAGTATCTACTTCAGTAATGACTAAATCTTCATCCGAATCATTCATATAAACTTCTACTAACCCTGCATTAGCTACAGGCAAAAATAACATAGATAAAATAAAACACAGTAGCATATTTTGAGCTAAGTTATTCCTCTTAATCATATGTGTTTACCTAAATGTCCGAGTCTATAACATACGACTTCCTATTTATTATTAGATATAACTCAGACAAGTCTCTTAACTGCCTCTCCAAATAGTAATAAATGTCAGATGAGAAGGACTACTTGAAAAAAACAGGAAAAGGCACACGTTCAGTACATTCGGGGACTTCACCCGGTGAAAAATCATTGAATACTCCTGTATATCAATCATCAACATTTTTTTTAGATGATGAAGCTTATAATATGTGGAAAGCTGGAACTCCAAGAGCTCCAGTTTATACTAGATATAATAATCCTTCAATGAGGGCAGTTGAAAAGAAAATAGCACATCTAGAGGGAGCAGAAGATGCTTTAGTATTTACATCTGGAATGTCTGCGATTTGTACTACTCTTCTCACATTTCTTAGTCAAGGTGATAGAATTGTTACAACTCGTAATTTATATGGAGGAACCATTCTTTCTTTAGATCAGGATTTCACTCGATTTGGAATAGATGTTCATTATATTGATATAAAAGATTTAGATGCAGTAGAAGAGGCTTTGAAAGAAAAAGAAACTAAGGTATTGTATTGTGAAACAGTTAATAATCCATTACTTGAGGTTTCAGACTTACCTGAGTTAGCTAAATTAGCTAAAAAATATGGGGCGATACCAATAGTTGATGGTACTTTTGCTACTCCTATGGGTTGCCAACCTTTAGATCATGGTTTCGAGATTGTGATTCATTCAGTTACTAAGTTATTGAACGGTCACAGTGATATCATTGGTGGAGCAGTAGCTGGAAATAAAGAAATAATTAACCAGATTTGGTATAAGTTGAGAAATTTTGGAGGCACTATGGATCCGCACCAAGCATCTTTACTTGAAAGAGGAATTAAAACATTACACATACGTTATGAAAAGGCTATGACTACAGCTAGCCAATTAGCAAATTGGTTGGAAGCTCATCCTAAAATTGAAAAAGTTATTTATCCGGGATTAGAAAGTCATGATGATTATGAATTGGCTAAAAAAGTATTGAACAGTCCAAGTACAATGGTTTGCTTTGAAGTCAAGGGCGGTGATGAGGCAGGTCGTAAATTAATGGATAATATGATAATTGCATCTCAAGCCATTTCTTTAGGAGGTGTTGAATCATTGATTTCTATGCCATTTTCAACAACTCACGTTTCATGGACTCAAGAGGCACGTCTCGAGGCAGGTATTGGCTTAGGTTTCATTAGATTTTCAACAGGTATTGAAGATACTGAAGATTTGATTGCTGATTTTGAACAAGCTTTAGATAAATTATAGTCCCATAGAGATAATAGCCCTCTTTACTTGGGTCCATGTGGATTACACAATTAGGTTACTTTCTGCAGTTTCTTGTACTGAAGAAATACAGGGAAAAGGTAGAAATATAGTTTATCTTTTTGGAACTACTAAAGATGGTGAATCTATCGCTGTCAGGACACCACTTCAATTACCTTATTTCCAAGTTGTTGAGCCACCTCAAAATATTATTGAAAGTCTCAAACAGCGAGATGATGTTGAAAAAGTTGAAGATCAAGAGTTGTGGGTTGATGGTGCTGTAAAAAATTGTCTGAAAGTGACAGTACCTCATCCGGGTAAGGTGCCAAAAATAAGAGAATGGTTAAAGAGTAATGATTTGAAATTATTAGCAGCCGATATCCCCTTTCATCATAGGTATTTGTATGATAACAATATAGGTGGTTGTGTTCGAGTTCGTGGCAAAAAAATAATAAAAGACAAATGGTCTTGCAAAGTTATTGAAGTAGTTGAAATACTTCCTGCAGAAAATTTCGAATCTAATTTTAAGGTGTTGAGTTTTGATATAGAAAACTCGATTCTTGAACGAACAATATATTGTCTTAGTTATTGTATTAAAACTTCAGAAGGTTATGTTCATGAGGAGACGCTATATGGTGATGAAAAGAAATTATTGACTGATTTTGTTAAGGCTGTAAATGAGCATGATCCTGACATAATTACAGGTTACAATATTGATGGCTATGATTTGCCTCTTTTGGTTGAAAGAGCAGAGGTACATGGTATTGATTTAACATTAGGTCGTAACGGATCTAAATTAGAGCAGAGATTCCAAAGATTTTGGCAGGCTCAAGGAAGAGTAATTGTTGATGCTTGGTGGAATGTTAAGCGTGAAGTGAGGCCTCGTCAGGAATCTCTAAATGCAGTAGCTAAGGAATTATTAGGCAAAGAAAAGCACGATGTTAATCCAAGTAAAATGGATGAAGAATGGGCCGATAATCCTGAAAAAGTTATGGATTATTGTTTAGAAGATGCCAAATTAGCATTAGAAATATTAGAGCACATTTCGGTTCTTCAGAAATATCAACATATTGGTTCGGTTGCTAAGTTACCACTTGATGATGTAATCAATGGAATTACTTCAAATATGATTGATTCATTAATGATAAGATTTGCAGATTCTAAAGGAATAGGCGTTCCAATGACTAACCGTCAAAAAAGGACGGGCCACATTGAAGGAGGTTATGTTCATGAAATTAATCCAGGATTATATGAATGGATTTGTGTTCTTGATTTTAAATCAATGTATCCTAGTATAATTATCGATAGAAATCTTTGTTTTTCTACACTTTCTCCAGATGGGGAAATTGAAACTCCATTGGGGATAAAATTTCAGAGTCCAGAACAGAAAAAAGGACTTTTACCTGAATTATTAATTAATTTAATGGAGGAAAGGGATTCAGCTAAAAAACTCCAAGCTTCAGCTAAAACAGAAAGCGAAGAACAATACTATAAGAGAATTCAGGAGGCAATAAAAATATTGATGAATTCGGTTTATGGTGTTTTTGCTTCATATTTCTACCGTTTTACTAATTTGAGTATTGGCGCTTCAATAACGGCTTATGCAAGAGAATATGTTAAAGATATTTTAGAAGAATTAGAGAATGAAGGTATCGAAGTCATATATGGTGATACCGATTCAGTTTTCTTCCGTTCACCTCATGATGATTTAGACAAAACTATAGAGTTTGGAGAAGGTATTGCAAAGAGGTATTCGATTGGTGCTAAACAGCTTGAATTTGAGAAGATACTTCAACCATTCTTCTCTCATGGGGCTAAGAAAAGGTATGTTGGTAAGCAGATATGGCCTAAAGAGAGTATGTTGATCAGAGGATATGAAACTCGAAGAACAGATTCTTTTTCAATTCAGATTGAAGCTCTTGAAGACATTTTTGCTAAATTAATGGATAGGGATATCGACAATGCATTGGAAGCTTCAAAAATCTGGGTAACTAGAGTTTCTGAAGGTGATTTTGATGATAAAAACTTTGTTATCTCTAAAACTGTAAACCTCAAAAGAAAATATGTTAACGAGGATAATCAGGCTCATTTACAAGCTTACAAGAAATTTGTGGAAACTGGACGGCCATTTGTAAGTGGTATGAAAATATCGTTTATAGTTACAGATGCAAGCGTTAGTCCTATGAAAGTTGAGCCTTATATTCCTGACGAAGAATGTCCTAAACCAGATTATAATTATTATGCAGATCGCATTGCCAAATCATTATCAAGAATCACAGATGTCTTTGATTGGGATGAGAAAGCATTAAAAAAGGGTAAAAGAGCACCCAAACAGCAAACCTTGTTCTGATGTCTAAAGTCGAATATAACAGTGAAAG
>JAAZXG010000021.1 GCA_014240255.1 Methanobacteriota archaeon | reverse complement strand
TGTGGCGTTTCAGAGCGTGCTCTCTTGCGAGGGCTGAAGGCCATAGATCCGCGGTTTGGTTTGTTGTGTTTTGGCATTTTTGTTTACTCTCCATATTGCGCTAACCGTTGCTAACGGAAACGAAATCAGGCGTAATTTCCCACATGTTCCACATCGTACCGTGACGCCGTTTCTCGACGAGAACAAGTGTCTCGAGAGGTATTGGGATAATTGCCCAAAGCGTCTGGTTGCGTGAATGTAGGGTCGCTCGCACAAACAGACTCTATATAAGGACTGGCATTATCTTTCGTCGAGAATAGGCTCATTTTCAAGTTCTTTTATTCCAAATAGAAAACGTGTAATCTTAGTTCGTTTTACGCATTCAAAGAAGATCCAACAAGTTAATCCTACAAATATAGTGGCTAAGATAACTGCTGAAATGCCATTAAGACCTAAATTTCCAGCAAATATTAGCCCTGCAAAAGTAAGCGGCATATGAACAATATAAAAGGGATAAACAGCTTGATTCATATATGTTAAATTTTTACTTGGTTTATTCAATAAACATGCACTCCAAGAAAAAATAGTTAGACACCAAAACCAAGCATGAAAACTATGGATTATGCAGGCAAAAATAGTCATTTTATTATGAATTATCTTATTTTCGAGCCAACCTCCATCTATGTATGGGATTCCTGACTTGTGCTGTTCCAATCTAATCCAGACGAAAGCGATAGTCCACATTGCAGTAAGTACAGTAACTAGGATTCGTTGAGATTCTATAAATTTGTAATAATTGTCTTTGGCAATAATACACATATATCCAAAGGCAAAGAAACCAAAAAACCAGAACCACTCATATCCCACTCCAATATATCCTTGAACCCATGGTTTGAATATAATTTCAATAAGGACTAAAACAAGTGGAAGTAAGAAGAATATTCCAATCCCTTTCGGCATAGTAAAAAATGACCTGATAAATCTAATCATTTTTCCATCAGGATTATTTCTTACAATACTAAAAATAGGAATTAGAAATAGAGAGTATTGGAAGAGATTCCATAGAAACCACAGATGGCCAAGAGCTATAAGTTTTCCAATAAATGGTACCCAGAAAACTAAGCTTCTCCATATTATTCCAATTAGAAAGTCCCACATAGTCAAATTTCCATTTTCAGTAAGAACCGATCCGATAAATCCCATTGTCCAAGCTCCAAAGAACATAGGAACAAGAAGTCGTTTCACTCTTTCCATCAGAAATGTTTTCCACGGCCTTTTGCGAAATGCGAATGCCGTTCCCATACCCGAAATCATAAACAATCCAGCAAGTCTCCATTGATGCATCCAATGTAGCAACATACTAGGTAAATTCACAGAATCTGTAGTATAGTCATTCCCGTCTTCTGCAATTTCCCATCTTTCATCCTCATTTAAACTATCTAAATCAGGATTAACGTTTTCTCCGTAAAGATTCCAGTAAACGCCGATGGCGACATGAAATGGGATTAATAATCCAAATAAGATAACTCTAAGCCAATCAATATCATATCTCCTGACTTTTTTTACAGTCTCATCCACAGATATACGTTCTTAATGTCATATTTATACTTACTTCAAAAATTTATTTTGAATTAAGAGCAGGCCAAATCATTGTAGTAGCAATTATAACAAACAATTGAACGACAACAAAAATTACAAAATTGAAGTTGATATCATAAATAATAGTTACAATCCAAGAAAGAATTAGTGAGAAAACAATACTTCCAATCAGGAGGTTTCTAAATCCTACTTGGTCCCAGTTATCAGACGTCCTTCCATCCCTCCTGCGATTTCTACTACTTGACCCGTAGTATGTCCTGAAAGTGAATCGGAGGCTAATATTACGATAGAGTTTGCAACATCTTCAGGAGTTGCCAATTTTTTCAGAGACATAGTCGATACAACTTTATCAACATGTTTTCGTTCCAATCCTTCATCTATTTTCTTTTGGGTTACAGTCCATCCTGGAGCTACGGCATTTATTCTTACACCATCTCCAATTTGTGCAGCTTCATTTTTTAATGTTTTTAAGAGTCCAGAAGTTATAGCTCCTTTAGCGGCAGCATAATCGGAGTGTCCGGCTTCTCCATATATTCCTGCAGTAGATCCTACAAAAACCAATGAACCTTTTTTTGTTTTTGAAACATGCTTTAGAAATTCCCGAGAAGTATTGAAGGCTAAAGATAAATTAGTAGAAACAGTTTCATTCCATCTCTTATCATCTATATCCCATAAAGACATGCTTTCCTTAGGATATTTCCCTGCATTAGCAATACAGATATCCAGACGTCCTTCTTTTTCTATAATTTCATTGAAAAGTTTAATAGTATCTTCAGATTTGGTTAAATCTGCATTAATTGCGATCCCTTCAATTTCTTTTGCTAATAATTTAGCTTCATTTTTAGACTTATGGTAATGAACAATAACTTTCGCTCCTTGTTTTGCAAAAGATTTAGAGATAGCACTTCCAATACCTCCAGCGCCACCACTTACTAGAACTATTTTCCCATCAAGTTCAGCATTCATGTTTTAATTTCAATTGCGGTAGCCATTCCCCCACCTAGGCAGGCAGTAGCAAAACCACGTTTACCTCTTCGCGCCCTTAATGCATGGATTAAAGCCAATACAATTCTACAACCTGAAGCACCTAAAGGGTGTCCCATAGCTACAGCTCCGCCATGAACATTTAATTTTTCATGTTTTAATCCTAAACCTTGCATCACTCCCAAACAAGCAGATGCAAAAGCTTCATTATGCTCATAAAGATCATAATCTTGTTCACCATTTCGACCTTGTATTTTCCACAATTTTTGAACTGCAGGTATTGGTGCAGACATAACATCTTCTGAAGGTACACCTACTGCACAATAATTGGTAATTGTAGCTAAACATTCCAGTTCTAATTCATTAGCTTTTTCGCGCGACATTACTAAGCAAGCTGCCGCACCGTCTGAGATTTGACTTGCATTCCCTGCCGTTACAACTCCATTTTCATCAAATACAGGATTTAATTTTCCTAAAATTTCCAAACTAGAATTTGCTCGGATGCCCTCGTCTTTGCTCAACACACCTTCTTCATATTCAACAGGAATATGGTAGTTTTTGAACGCACCTTTTTTGTAAGCATTATGTGCTCTAATATGAGATTCAATAGCAAATAAATCAGCTTCTTCTCGAGTAATATTAAATTTTTCAGCAATTCGATTTCCAGTTTGAGCCATCACCATCCCATTGATAGGATCAATCAAACCATCAACCATCATACTATCCATTGGTTTTTCCATGCTGACTTTTCCATCCTTAGCTCTAGATACAGTAAAGGGAGCTTGTGACATAGATTCCATTCCACCAACCATCATAATATCCGATTCTCCAGCGCGGATAGAAGTTGCAGCCAACATAATCGCTTTCATACTAGAGCCACACATTTTGTTTATAGTTAGTGCAGGAATTCTTTCTGGAATTCCAGCTTTCAAGGCCGCTTGACGGGCAGGATGCTGACCTATACCTGCTGAAAGAACATTGCCCATTATGACTTCATCAATCATTTCAGGATCGATTTTAGTTTGTTCCAATGTAGTTTTGATTGCTAATGCTCCTAAATCTACAGCCGAGGTGTCGAAAAGAGCTCCCTTGAATCTTCCTTGGGCAGTCCTAACGCCTCCGACAATCACAACATCTCTAGCATATTCCATTGGTTTTTCCTCAGATAGCGCCTAAGTAAAATAGCTTCGCAAGTATTAAGAAAACCTATACTAGGGTTAAGTAGCAGAAAACATGGCCGACCCCAAAATTAAGGAGAAACGCTGGACTGTAGATTTAGAGAAAAAAATACAGGAAGAACATTTTTCCAAAGGACAGAGATATACATTTAATCCTAATTCAGGAAAAGAGGTTTTTGTAATAGACACACCTCCACCATATCCTTCAGGAACTTGGCATATTGGCGCCGTAGCTCAATATTCAATGATAGATGTTATTGCTCGCAGTCAAAGATTGCTCGGAAAGGAAGTTTACTTTCCATGGGGAGTAGACCGTAACGGAATTAACATTGAATTTACGGTTGAAAAGAAAACTGGCCGTAAGATGAAAACTTACGATAGGGCTGAATTTTTAGATATTTGTAGAAATGAAATAGAAAAGTACACTCAGGAAATGCGAAATATAGCCAAAAGAGTTGGCCTTTCTTGTGCCTATGATAATGAATATTTGACCGATGCTCCAGACTATAGGGCCGTCACCCAGTCAATATTTATTGATTTATTTAAACGTGGAGACATTGTCGAAGAATTAAGGCCAAATTTATATGATCCTGTTGAAGGCACTACTATTGCAGAAGCTGAAGTTGAACGTTTATCTCGTAAGACTAATTTAGTGGACGTAAGGTGGTCAGTAACTGATGATTCAAATCATCCGCCAGTCATTATATCGACAACAAGACCTGAATTAATTTGTGCCTGCGGAATCGTTCTTGTTAATCCCGAAGATTCTAGATATGAAAAACTTATTGGAAAAACATTAGATTTGCCAATGATAACATCGGGCCGTTCCAAGACGGTTGAAATTCGAGCACATCCAAGTGTCAATATGGAATTCGGTTCTGGAGTTTTGATGGTTTGTTCTTTTGGAGATCAGAATGATGTATCTGTTTTCAGAGAGTTAGGACTCACTCCTTTTCAAGCAATAGATTTAGATGGAAATATAACTGATATTGGAGGCCCATTAGCGGGCTTATCAGTTTTAGATGCACGAAAACAAGCCATCGTAGCATTAGAAGAAACAGATAGAATCGAAAATATAGTGGAAAGAGATCAAGAAATTCCAGTTTCTGAACGTGGCAAGAATCCGATTGAAATTATTTTATTGAAAGAATGGTATGTTAGACAAACGCATATTCAAGAGCGAATCAAGGAATTATCTGATGAGATTAATTTTGTGCCTAGAAGAAACAAACAATTTTTGTTAGACTGGATGGATAACATCACAATTGACTGGCCAGTTAGCAGACGCAGGTGGTATCATACCGAAATTCCAATTTGGTATTCAGAAGATAGAACCAAAGTAGTCACTCCACCTCATGGAACTTATGTTCAGCCATGGCAAGAAGAACCTCCAGCAGATTCTATTGTAATGGATAGAGAAACTCGCAAAGAGTTGGGCAACTATTCAGAGTTAAAGAGTGACTTAGGTAATCTAGAAGGCGAAGAAAAAGTATTTGATACTTGGATGGATTCATCCAATTCTAATTTATATGTTTCAGGGTATTTATCGAATCCTGAATTATTCGCGAAGGCATTTCCAACAGGCATCAGGCCTCAAGGTAAAGAAATAGTTCGAACTTGGTTGTATTATACTCTTTTGAAATCAACATTACTTTTAGACAAGCCTGGATTCGCAAATGTTTGGATTGATGGGCTTGGAATGGATCCTTGGGGTCGCAAAATGTCAAAATCTCTTGGCAATGGTATAGATGCTGGTTCCGTTCTCGAATGTGGGGCTGGAGGGCGAACTGGTTCTTGGAAAATCAAAGGGCCTGAAGGGAAACAAGTAGCATTACAAGCTAAGAAAATAGGTTCCGAATGTTTTAGATTCTGGAAAGCTGCAGATGCGCAAGTAGGTGATGATTTTCAGATAAACCCAGAACAAATAGAATTACGATACTTTGGAGTTTTAACGAAAATATTCAATGTAGGTCGCTTTGCTTCACAGTTTGATTTTGAGGGAGATCTCGACGCAATACCTGACGATATCAAGAATGAAGACAAATGGATTCTAGCTGAATTTACAGAATTACTTGAAAATGCTAAAACAGGATATTCAGATTTAGATATTTATACAGCTGCGCAAGGAATCAAAACTTTCAGTACTGGTGTTTTTGCTTCACATTGGCTTGAGATGGCTAAAACTAGATTATACAATGACGATGCATCTGCTACATGGACCTTACACCGTATTTTTAGAGATTTATTGTCTATATTATCTCCCGTATGTCCTTTCTTCACACACCATCTATCAACTACTTTGTATGAAAAGTCGGCAGTAGATGTAGACACTTTCCCTGAAAAACCATTATCTAAAACATCTGAATTTACTAGTATGACCGATTCCTTGATAGAATTCAATTCAGAGGTATGGAAAGCTAAGAAAGATGCAGGAATATCGTTAGCAGCTCCAATTACAGGCCATAAAGTTCCAGGTTCATTGAAAAGTATTGAGCAAGCTTTGGTTTCAATGCATAAACTGGAATAAATACGTACGAAGGCTTATTAGTTTGAAAGGCATTAGTGTATTTACATGAGGCACCCATATGATATTAGACTTGAAGAGTTGGAAGCACGGGTTGCCCGCCTAGAGTCCATCATCACAAAGTCTTTTAAGAAACGCAAAATATTAGCTTAAGAAAAAGTAGTTAGTAATATTACATGTCACGAAGATAGGCATGCGGTAAGTTTAAATACTAGTAATAGGAATAATTCCTATGTTCGATGGCGTAAAAGGAATGCCGGCCAAAGTTTGTCTTGGCCTTTCGGCATTAATAATGTTAGTTTATGCAATGAATTTTATCCTCTTTGCAAACTGTTACACCACAGATGGTACTGATGCCACTGTAGATATGGCAACAGGAGACTGGACTGCAGGCGAATCTTGTACCAGTATCTTGACTAGTGGTGCAGCTTTAGATAGTGAAAATTTTGGTAGAGGGGCCGAAACACTTCAACTTATGGGAGCACTAATGTTAGGATTGGCGATGTCTAATCTTTTGATCCTAAATGAAGGCGCTAAAGGAAAATGGAGCTTGATGCTACCTATCTTTGCAGGCCTTGTAACAATGTCTATAGTTATGATAATGGGAAGGGATGAGTTACCTAATAACAATCCATTGATTGCAACTATTTTAGTTACTGCAGCATATGCTGGTGCTTACTTTTTCTTAAAGGAAGAAGGAGTCGATGATGGATTAACTTTTGAAGTTAAAGGAATTCAAGTCAAAGACAAAGTAACTACAGGACTGTTTGTAGTTCCTGTAATTATTGGAGTTGTCTTTTCTATCAATAACCTTCTTTTTGGAGATGGATATGCTGGTAAAGCTGACAGTTCTACTTTTTTACCTGTACTTACCGAATTTTTTGACACAGAACCTCATTCAGCAACTCCTCTTCAAATACAGTTATTGGGATCTCTTTTCGTACCATACACTCTTTTTGCAGTTAATATTCTAAGAACTGGTCCTAGAGGGAAATGGCCTCTTGGTCATATTTCCATGTTTGGAATAGGTTTCTTTGCATTAACAACAATAATGATTTTATTGTTTAACGATGATGCAAGATGGAATGCTCCAGAGGATGTAAACTCACAATTAGTGCAGAACGTAATAATATCTTCAATAGTTTGGATCTGCGTTTCAGTCGGATATATGAGACTTAAAGATGAAGGTATTGAAGAAGGAATGACCGTTATGGGTGAAGATGGTGGAGATTTCCCAGATTTCTTGACTAGAATGTATCCTGGAATTATGACAGTCATGCTTGTAGTCTTTATTGCTGTGAGGATGATTTAATGGACGCAATCAAACAATACATGCAACCAAAATGGTGGTTGATAGTAGTGGGCAGCATATTCACAATCATGGGATTGATGACTTATATGAATGGAGAAGGATCAGCTAAAACTGCATGGGGGGATACGGTCACCGATAACGACATTTTCTACGAGAAAGCGTGGTCTGCTAACGTAATCTGGGTCGCCATTATTGCTTTAGCATCAGGCTTCTTAATCGAAGGAAGGGCTCTTTCAATTGTTGCAATGGGTGTTTCAGGAGGATATATCGTTAGTTTTGTACTAATTTACCTTGCAGGTGCTGATTTAGGCTATGGCTACCTAGAACCAGGTAACGCGGCTCCAGGTATTATAGCGGCAATTGGTCTTTTCTTGTCCGGATATCTACACTTAGAGGAAGGTGAATAATGGACGCAATCAAACAATACATGCAACCAAAATGGTGGTTGATTGTAATAGGAGCTCTCGGATTTATTACAGGCGTAGTAAATTATGCTACGGCTGAAGATTCTGCTGAAATAGGATGGGGTGATGATTACACGGCCAATGATGTTTTCTATGAAAAAGCATGGGGGCTTAATCAACTTCCTATCTCTATTGCTGCCCTAGTCTCTGGATTACTGCTAACTGGAAGGGCACGTTCAATAATGGCAATGACAATTAGTGGAGGTTTTTGGTCTAGTATGGTTGTGTTATATCCTGCAGGAACTGACGCAGGCTATGGTTTTATGGCAATTGACATGCTAGTTGTAATTACAGTAATTATGGGTGGACTTTTCACATCAGGCTATCTTCACTTAGAAGATGAAGAATAGATTTACGACTTTGTAATATGAATTACTACTTGCTCAATCCCTGAGGATTAGTATTTAAATCAAACTACTCTAAAAGTAATAATTAACTACGATCTAAAACTTGGATAGATATCTCTTTGATATCACTATTCGGACCTTGTGTGGCAACGCAATAGACTGCGTGAGCTACGTCTCCGGGAACCATGGCCCATTCTTGTTCTTCAGGAGTGCCTCCCTCTTTTCTTCCGTTGAATTCAGTTAATACAAAACCAGGACCAACATAGCACACTTTGATATTATCAGGATACAACTCTTCTCTCCAGCTCTCATTAAGGCCCCTTAGGGCCCATTTAGTGCTCGAATAGATGGATCCCTTTGATATTCCAAGATAACCTACGATTGAACCAATATTGATGATTTGTCCGCCTTTGTTTTTCTTGAAGTGTGGAACTGCAGATCTAACTGTAGCCATACAAGCCCAAACGTTGAGTTGGAATTGCTCTTGAAAAGATTCATCTTTAATGTCAGGAACCATCTCAAAACGGCCCATTCCTGCATTATTGACTAATGTACCAATCTGACCCATTTTTTCCATACCAAAATCGATTGCACTTTCAGGATTGCCTTCTTTGGTTAAATCAGTAGCAAAAATATGAGCTTTACCGCCCGCTTCTTCGACTTCCTTAGCAACACTTTCTAAATTTTCTATTCTACGGGCGATGAGAGTAACTTCCCAACCCTCTTTTCCAAATTTATGGGCGATTCCTCTTCCTATGCCAGAAGATGCTCCTGTAATTAATGCAGTTTTAGTCATGATTTTGACAGAACAAATTAGGCTTAATTAAACTTAGAGTTTCATAGTTTTGAAACAATAAGTTCCTAAGGCAAGCAAAAAAACACAAAAACCGATTAGAACAGTTAAATCTCTTGCTAGTCCAAATTCAAGAAATATTTCTTCTGGAATCATAGTGTATCTAATCGCATCAACTGCATAGCTAGCTGGATTTATGACTGTTAACCAATAAATCATTGGTGCTTCGTCAATCAAACTTTTCTTTAGGAACAAAGCTCCACTTAGGAAATACATTGGAAATACAACTAAACTAGTTATTAGAGAAAATCCTTCCGGTGAATCCATTCTAGATCCAATTATGAGCCCTAGAGAGGTCATAATTACTGCTAACAAAAACAAGTAAAGATAAACGAGCATAATGCTCTGTAAAGTATATTCAATATCTGGAAAAATAAAGAAACCTAATACAATTATAATTGTTACTTGAATCATTGAATCGGTTACTCCTCCTAAACATTTCCCAAGAAAAACAGTTGAACGATTTAATGGAGCTGCTAGAACTTCTTTCAGAAAATCAATTTTTCTATCCCAAACAATGTACAATCCATAAAAGACAGATTGGAAAAGGACCGTCATTGTTAAGATTCCAGGAAAAATAAATACTTCATAGGGAACTCCTGCAAAACCATCATTTTCGTCAATTGAAGCTCCGATTCCTTTACCTAAAACTAATAACCATAGTAAAGGCGTAAGAATTGAACCGATTAATCTAGAATATTCTCTGAAGTAAACCTTCACTTCCCTAAGCCAAATTGCATACAAACCATTCAATTGATTCATCGTTTTACTCCTACTACTCTTTGCATATGTTTAGCAGCACCCTCAGCACCCTCATCTCGAATATCATATCCAGTATAATGCATGAATACATCATCTAGGGTTGTATTTCTAACACTAAAATTAGCGATTTCCCCAGCTGCCGCAAAAACTTTAGGCAAGTTCTGAGCTACATCTTTAACTGCAACATCTAATCTATTTTTTCGAACTTCACAACGACTAACACATTCTAGTTTATCAAGTTCTTTTGCTGCACGTTCAGGGTCTGAAACTTCCATTTGAACGGTATCTCCACCTACCTGAGCTTTGAGTGCATTTGGAGTATCCAATGCTACAATTTTACCATGATCAATAATGGCCAATCTATCACACAGACGATCAGCTTCTTCCATATAGTGAGTAGTTAGGATAATAGTTACTTTACGATCTTTAACAATCTTTTCAATATGTTCCCAAATACGCTTACGAGTTTGAGGATCTAAACCAAGAGTAGGTTCATCTAAGAATAATACTTCAGGATGGTGTAGAAGGCCGCGGGCCAATTCTAATCTACGCCTCATCCCTCCTGAATATGTCTTGACAAGATCATCTTCTCTTCCAGTTAATTGAACCAAATCAAAAGCATCATCAATTCGCCTAGGAATGACAGAACGAGGAACTCCATACATCAAGCCGTGTAAGTACAAATTTTCTCTACCAGTTAGAATATCATCACTAGAGGGGTCTTGGAATACAATTCCAATATGTTCTCTTACTTTAGATGGATTTTGTAAAATATCTTGATTGGCTACAGTGGCAGTTCCTGCAGTAGGAGTAAGTAATGTTGCTAACATTGAAATAGTTGTCGTTTTCCCTGCACCATTTGGACCCAATAAACCAAATATTTCACCTTCTTTGATATCTAAATCTAAATCATCAACAGCAGTCAATTTACCAAATTTTTTAGTTAATCCTTTGGTAGTAATAGTACCCATATCGTATATTCAGAGTAGGCCCTTATCAAAGATTGGGTTCACAATTCAAGAGATTAGCGTTTTAAGCACAAAACAAAAAGTTTTTTTGGCATCCTTTTATATAGTTAAACAACTTTTAGTAAAATATGTTAGAAGGGAAAGCTTTGGTAATCGCAATCATGATGTTGACTGCGGCACCGATTGCAGCAACCGATAGTGGACAAATATTTATCGGAGATGTAAAAGATAACTTTGAAGATATGCTGGCAAATGATGAGCCAACTAAAGTAAGTGAAATCATTGACGATAGTAAATTAGATGAAAGCGATCTTGCTGATAAAGAACTTTTATCGACAAAAGACAGTGACGTCCCTTGTTTTACATTTGAAGAATGGAAAGGGCGATATTCTGACGAAGAAAAAGTAGATGATAAACGAGACGAATCTAAAGAAAATGACAGAGCCAGAGGCGATGATAATAGAAAAGAAGATGACGTAAAAGAAGATTATTATGATAGAGAAAATTGGGCAGATAAAGAAACAATTTCATCTTCTAAATATGACGGTTGTTTAACTGATGATGAATGGACATTAAAATTTGAATCAGATAAAGAAGAATCATGCTTTACTTTCGAAGATATTAAAGCAAAGAAGTGGGATGAAAAAACTCTTCACAAAAGCTTTTTTGGCCGAGATAAGGCATGGGATCGAGAAGAGAAAGATTGGGATGATGAATGGTTTGAAGAATTAGGATATCTTGCTGAACAATGTGATGAAGGCGATGAAGAAGCTTGTGATGAATTATTGGCAATTAGAGAAGAATGGGCTAATGATGATGAATCTGAGGATGAGACTGAAGAAGAATCAGAACAGGATGATGACGAAGCAGATGACCGAGATGAAGATGAAGACTTCAGATTATATTTAGAAGAATTATCAAACGCATGTGACGAAGGTGATGAGGAAGCATGTGGTGAACTTCGTGAAATAATGGCTGAACTTGCAGAAGACCGTGAAGAGAATGACTGGGATCGAAAAGAGAAAGATTGGGATGACAAAGCTTGTTTAACAAAAGAAGAGTGGAAAGAAGTCTTCGGTGGTAAAGATAGAAAAGATGGTTACGATAGAGACGAAGACCATAAAGAAAGAGGCCCACACCGTGATGCTTTCGTTCGTGTCATGTTAGAAGAACTTGAATATGCCTGCGAAGAAGAAAATGATGAAGAAGCATGCGCAGAATTAGAAGAAATGATTGCAGAGTTTGAAGAGAGGGACGGCGACTGTGACAAAGAACGTGATGACGACGAATCCGATGAAGAAGACAATCATGAAGATGAAGACGATGAGTCCGATGGAAACGACGAAGACGAGTCCAACGAAGAATAATTCAAATGTCTAACGACGACAAATCCATTATGAGTATGTTAGCCGGAACCTTTGGGTTTCTGGTAGGTGCATCTTTGATACTAAGTTTCTTTGTAGCAACTTTTGCAATAGACTATATTGATGAACGAATCGAAGAAGACTGTGAAAGTACTACTGGTCAAATTGGCCAGGCATTAGGTGCCGATGAAGGCCAATGTGATGAGGGAAGCGTAATACGGGATTTACTTATCGTAATCAGATATCCGTTACTTTTAGCAGGAGTGGCAGTTTGTTTGGTTGCTGCTAAGGTGTTTTAATCATAACAGACAATATTGATAATTTTTTAATTTTTGATCAACTTGTCTTGCATTAGGAACAATCATTTCTAATTCATCCCAGAAATCTTTGCTATGATTTTTGACCCTAGTATGCACCAATTCGTGAAGTAAAATATAATCCATCAGTTCAGAAGGCAAATGTAGTAAATTCATATTCAAGTTTATATTGTTTTTAGATGAGCAACTACCCCATCTAGTCTTTTGTTTTCTAATAGAAATTCGGTTGTATGTAAAATTGTGTAATTGGGCCAATTCACCGATTCTCCTACATAAAATTTTACGGGCAACTTTCCTATCAATTTCCGGTAACTCTTCTTTTCTTTTAAATTGTAAATCCATATTTTGTTTATTTGTTTTAATCCATGACAATTTCGATTCCACAAATTTCTGAGCATTTTTGAATGATTGCCGTTTTGGAATTGCAACTCTAACAAATTCTGGTTTTACTGAAATAATAATTCGTTTTGCTTTATCGCTCCGGTCATAACGAATAGTTCCAACTTCGGGATGTTCAACTAGATAGTTCACTTGATTAGGTTAGAATTAGCTGTTTATAATCATGCCACAGAGTGCTAAACCGACTAAACCAAAGACCATTCCAGCTCTTAGAACTTCAGCGGCTTCAGCATCACTCCCTCTAGTAAGAAATGGTTTACTTGAGACAATACAGACAATTGCTGGAAGTACTAGTAACATGAGATTCAGAGGAAGAAGTTTGAAAGCAAATGGTAGTAACATTAGTAGTGCCGAAGCCACGGCCAAAACCCATGCGGTTTTACGGGCTTTTTCAAGCCCTAGGACTCTCGGCAAGGTAGTTCTATCATAATCTCCAAATCGATCATTAGAATCCATGCAAATCTCTCTAGCCGTTGTTAGAACCATTGCGCTGGCTGCTACTAACCAGAGTAGAGGATTGGTGGCATGATTAATTGCAGCCGCACCAAACAAAATAGTAATTGAAATAGTTCCGGCAATAGCCAAGTTACCCCAGAACATTCTTTTCTTTAAGGATGGATTAAACGGTTTTCCATCCAATTCATATATAATCATTAGCAATAAGGCCATTAACCAAACAATTACGGAGTCAACCCAAGCCAATCCCTCGATTCCTTTTTCATCATTTAGAATAATGGCGACAAGTCCAACTCCAGATAGAATCATCATTCTGCGTCCATATTTCTCAGCAGCTCTTTCAGAAATATTTTCAGAAGGCAGCGGCCTATCAGGATGGTTAATTCGATCTATTTCAATATCTAATAAATCGTTTATAGAAAACCAACCTGCAATAAAAGCTGCAATGCAGAAAGAATGTAATGCTAAGTTCACTATATTCTCTTGATAATTTACCTCCACCATAAGAGCTCCAAGAGTAACCGTTGTAATTCCAAAAATAATATTGCCTCCTCGCGAAAGATCCCACCAATTTCGGACTGCATTACGATTGAGCATGATTAAGACTAAAGCGGTGTTTCTATAAATGAAACACATCATAACATATCATAAGAATATCTCTAAATACTAAGTATAAAATGGCAAACTTATGATTCTAGGATTATTATTGAAACCGTTCAGCATTGCGGCCGATATAATTCTGGCAATTATTCCTAAAAAATTATTATTACTCGCAATCATTCTTTTGGTCGTTGCCATTTATTATGGTTACACTTATGAATTTTAAACATTACAAACTCTTATAATTTGAGCTCTATAGAAACAAGTATGATTTCTTCTCGAAGCTTATCAATGCCAATCGTTTTTTTGATGCTTATATCGGCATTAGTTTCAACAGGTTGCATGAAAGATTCTTACATAGAAGATAAAGAAGAGATACCAGAACCAGTCATGGAAATTAATGAATTTGGAGTTAATTTAAGAGTTCTAACAAACAATCACTTTGTTGCACCCGGATATGATACGGATTTTATTTTAGTTGTAGAAAATCTTGGTTTTCAATCAGACACTTACAATATTTCCGTTGAATCTAAAGATGATGAAATAGTTAGTGTAATAATTGAAGAAGGTTATGAACAAATAGAGGTTTTTGGGGAAGATGTAATACCATTTATTGTAAATGTAAATCTTACTCCCTATTATTCTCCAGATAACCTTGAAGGAGAATTCTCAACAGTTTTGAAAGCAAGTTCACACAATTCAAATATTACTTCTGAAGTAACTTTGAATATAAACACAAATGGTACATTTGGAATTATTACGCAAACTGGAGATTCAGTTAGCGTCCATTATGTTGGAATTTTAGCGACGAATGGCCAATTTTTTGATTCTAGTATGGAAGAAATATGGGATAATTATCCTCATAGAAGAATGGGCGTTACGGATGCCTACAAGCACATTGATCCATTATCAGCCTCATACATTGGCTGTTTCTACAACTCTACTAATGATGGAGTAATTTTTTCCTATGTAGCTCCAGATTTAAGTTCGGGACAAGCCGGACTTGAGACCGGTATGGAAGTAATATCTATCAATGATCAGGAAGTTCAAAATCGTGATGATTATTTTGATATTGTAAATTTAACTTTTGCTAATCAAACAATTAATGTTACAGTTGTAAATTCTACTACAAGTGAGTTAGAAATTTACCATGTAAATTTATCAGATATGGGTGCTTTCTACAGTGAATATTATCCCCCATATTACTATTCTTGGATGGACGGTAAAGGATTCATGGGTATTAATGTCGAAGATAAGCAAGAATTATCTTCTGAATATTGTTTAGGCTCCCGTCAAATGATAGTCGGTTTTGATAATAAAATGGTTGGAATGTTTGAAGGTCAGACATCGTCTATACGTATTCCAGCTGAAGATGCATATGGAGAATATGGTTCTAGCGATTTAGCAGGACACGACCTTATTTTCGAAATAGAAATGTTAAAAATAACATCTAGAACAACCATTATCGAAGAACCTACAGATAATGAAACTCAAGATTACAATATGACTGTAACTGAAGTTGTTGATGGAGATACATTTTATCTTGGAAATGGGGATAAAATCAGAATGTTAGGGATTAATACACCTGAATCAGGAAGACCTTATGCAGAAGAGGCTACCGATTTCTTAACAGATATGATTCTAGGAAAAGAAGTTACACTTGCAAATGACAGCAAGAATGGCGATTCTGATTCTTACGGAAGATTACTGGCTCATGTTTATGTCGATGGCACCTTTGTTAATTATGAACTTATCAAGGCCGGTTATGCATTCTGGTATCCTTATACCTCCGGAACAGATTTTGATACAGAATATGAAGAAGCTCAAGACTACGCTTCAAATAATAAAGCTGGTCTTTGGACTGAATCTTCTTACAATTTGACTATAGATTATATTGAATATAATCCAGATGGAGATGAAGCCCAGGGTGAATATGTAGTTCTAACAAATCATGAAAATTACAATGTTACTATGATTGGTTGGTATTTACAAGACGAAGCTGCCCAAACAGCATATGAGTTCAATTTTACTATATCTAATAATACAAGTATTCGAATTTACACAGGATCAGGAACTGATAATTCAACAACTCTTTTCTGGGGATGGCATCAAGGAATTTGGAATAATAGTGGTGACTTTGCTATACTTCAAGATGAAAATGGATATATGGTTGACAGTTACAGATACGATTAATCTTATTCTCGAGTCATACCACGTTGTTCAGACATTCTCTTCAATAGACTATTTTCTCTCTTAAGTTTGTTCATACTCTTCTTTGAGTGAATAACAAGATTACGTAATGTAAGAAGACCTACAACATCACCATCATCTGTAACCGGCATCCGTTTAATTTCTTCTTTATCGAACACTCTCATTGCTTTTTCATAGCTTGCATTTGCATCTATAGAAATAATTGGTTTAGTCATGAAATCCTGGGCAGTCACTTTCTTACAATCAAAATTTCCTTTCTTTACTAGATCTGCAAACCCTCTTTCAGTAATTATTCCAACAGGTTCTCTTTTTTCCAATACGATAAGACATCCAACTCTTTCTTTAGTCATTTTCACAGCACATTGCTGAGCAGATGTCGTTGAACGAACAGACATAACATCTTTGTGCATTATCTTGGAAATAGTTGTTTTTTTCATCTAGTATAGTTGCCCCAGCTTAAGTTATCTATGTCTTATGGCGATATAATACTTTTGTGCAACGTATCTAATGTGAAATGGCACTACTCAGGCTGAATTAACTGGCGTTACTTGACATTACACAATTTGCCCAGATGGCACAAATACTGAAGAATCAGGAAGTTGTAGTGCTTCTTAGATAATAAACCAACAGCGCCTTAGGCCACTTTATTCTCTTCTTCGTCATAAGAAATATCTAATTGCTTGACTTCGTAGTCATCCAATTCCTCTATTATTGTAATTAATGACGCAATATCTCCTGCATCCATTATTATTTTACCAGTTTCAGAATCTATTACTCTAAACGCCATCTGTGTTCATCTTCCCAGTATCTCCTTCTTCATATCCCTTCTGATGCCTTTGTTTAAAGACTTCAGGCTTCCTCATCCGGCTTGTCCCATTCTTCCTTTTCAGGCGACAATTTTTCTTTAATCGGTTCCAAGAAAATTAAAAACAGACCAAACAAAACGAGAATAATTCCTAAAGGGCCAACTGCATCTATAGGTATTTTTAAAAAGTCAATTAGTAGTATTTTCATTAGAGTAAAAGTTCCATCAGATAGTTCATCACTACAGTCACGACCTCTGTTCTCCATATCATCGAAGCTTTGGCAATCACCACCTAATAGTAGAGACAATCCAAGGAGAAGAGGCACAAACCCAAACCTCCTGAATGCCATGAAACGCATATCTCCCTGTTTCCTTTGTTTAATTTAAGACTTCAGGCTTCTTCAGATGGTTCTGGTTCTGAACTTGGAACTTCCTCATTTCCATCACTTTCATATGCGGCGTAAGGAGACAATCCTATTAGGCCGACCAGACCAATAATAAATGGCATATCGATGATATCGAAGGCAGGCCCACCATCAGCCATTAACACAAGATACTGTGCAATTATCATCGTGCTCGCAGCCATCGCACCACCATGGAAAGGCCTCATTGGTCCTAGTTCCATGCCTAATACAGCAGTTATTAGGAATACCAGAATACCGGCTACGCCCAATCCCAGTGCACCCTGTGCGATTGTCTGTGAAGTCGAATCGATAGACATGTTATATGTGGTTCCATCAGGATCTTCTTCGGCCCATTCACCCTCCATGGCCATACCCATAAGTGGCGCCATCACAAACAACATGAAAACAGCAAAGACGAGCCAAAGAATACCTAGTCTTTGCAGCCTGGTTTCATCGTCCAAATCTAATGTCGAATCGCCAGTTGCCATTGCTGGCAAGTAGACAATCGGTCCAATCAAAAGCAGCATGAAAATAGCGAAGAATATCATATCATTCTCGCCAGTAGCCAAGCCCCATACTACCATAAGCAAAGGAATTCCAAGAGTCACTCCCATCCTTGCATTAGGAACGGACAAGAAAAGTGACAAAGCAGCACCTACCATTAACGCCGGAAGAAGATAATCAATGTTATTTACAGTCCCTTGAGAAACCCAGTAGGTGATGACAAGGAAAATCATCAACTGAGATAGTTTCAGTAGAAATTTAGGAGAACATTCAACCGTTGGCATTTTGTAAAGTTCAGTGTCACTCATGTAATCTATTCCTCAGAATATAGATAATCTAGTTTTCCCATAAACATCATAATGCCAATTGGAAGACTTATGACTAAAGCTACCATGAAGAATAACCAAAATTCTTCAATCCAGTATGCTGTAATCAATCCTAAACCTGTAACGAGAGGCCCTGCGAAAACCCACTGTGCACTATGTTTATCTTTTTTATCATCCATAAGTGCAGCAACACCAATTAGAATCAGCCCAAGAGCCCATGTAATTGGCATGGTTCCCCAAATGTATGTAGAAACATAATGGTTATTCAAAGCTATAGCCTCTTCTTCTTCAACAGTAAAGTAATCGTCTTCCCCCTCTGTAACTAGCCAGTGAGCTTCCAGATCCATTCCAGTAGCAAGTAGGAGAAGAGTTATAGGTAAAATAAGTGCAACTCTTGATAACATTAGTAAATCTTGTTGTGTTTTATTACTTTTAACCATCATATCTTGAGTAAGTACAAACCAACCGCCAAACATCATTATTGCACCGACAGTCACCAAAATAGTTCCCAGTATCATCATATTCAGGTCAGTATCTTTCAGCCAGTCTATGTAATCTTGACCACGTGCATCATCTGGCCCCGTCATAAAAGCAATGAACATAATAACGGGTGCGAATACTAGCAAATAGGGAGTTAGTCCTTTATCCATGTTGATTAAAAGAGAGTTCCCTTTTTAAATTAACAAGTGCCTAACATGGACTGCGACATAGTCACAGTATCTTTTTAATCACTACATGTATCTAAAATTAAATAAATGGCTGGTAAAAATCATAATCCATCAATCGCAAGAAAAATTTTACGAGATATTAAAGATGGATATTCACCTGAAAGTTTATTGACCGAAGTCGATCGGTTGAGCGATCCCTACTATGCTTCTTTAGGTTTAATCTACATAGCAACTTCGCTGTCCCCAAAATCTCCAAAATCTAAGAAAATTTTTGCAAAAGCTTTTGTAAATGCAAACAGAGTCAATCAAAACTGGCGTAGACTTGAACTTTTGATTGAAATTTCTAAAAGATTAAAAAAAATAGAAGATGGCGAGTTAAAAAACATACAATACAAAAAAATTTTCGAAATAGTTATTACCGAAAAGAAAAAAGATATCAATAATTTTTTAATAAAAAATGTAAAAAATTTCCCAATTGAACAATTAGATTCTATATTAGAAAAAACAGTCAAATTAAAAGGTTATGAGTTTGATTCTTCTAAGGCCGTAATTAGGGCTTGGATTGTGACAACAGATATAAATCCTTTAATTTCAATTTTATCTAAATTAGACGGTGAACTTAGAATTAAATTATTAGGTTATTTACATTTACAATTATTCAAAGCGAAGATCAGTATATCGCCCTCTCCTCTGGAATTGGCATTAGAATCTTCTTTATCGGAAGAAATGTTAAGATATTTAGTTAGAATAAGTTCCACTCCTGCCGATCTTGATTTAATTGAATTAAAAATATCAAAGCATAATCCAGAAAAATCATTGCCCATTTTAATAGCAATTATAGCACATTCAGACCGCAATAAGTGGCATGACCATTCACATGACTATGTTTCCAAGGCTGAAAAGATATTACAGACTATTTCAGTATCTGAATACAAAACAAAGTTGGAAAATAAGTTAAGAACTGCAGTTGACAGATTGAGCGCACCTCCTATAAAACAATCTAAGCCGGTAACTCCCTTAGAAAGCATTTCAAGCAAAGGAAAGCACACTCTAGGACTCTATAACACATATGGAGGCAATTGGAACCATCCACATTTCAAAGCAGTCTTCAAAGCATCCAATCTCTGTTCAGCTTTTGATCTAGATTTAGCTTTGATTGGGTTCCCCGAAATATCAACTAATAATCTCATAAAAGAAATTAAAAAAGAAATGCGCTTATCAAATGAAGGCTATATTTCGGAATTAATATTTAAGGATAGATTTCGATTTTTTAGCGAAGATATAGACGAATCCTGGGCCGGTTCTAAAGTAGTTACTACAGCAAACCCAGATTCTACTAAATTGAAGATTCCTAGTGGGAAATTGTGTATGATTATGGGACTTGGCCCCAAAGGACTTCCAAAATCATATGTTGAAAACTCAAATTATCATTTTGAGATTACAGGAAAGAATATAGCATTTGAAACTGGAACAGCAATGGGAGCTATTGCAGGCAATCTTTCCTTGATGTAGTAGTTTAAGAACACTACCAATAACCACTTATGACAAATTGCATTTTCTACAAAATAAGAGATGGTGAAATTCCAAGCTCCATATCATTTTGAATTAACTGGTTCAAATGTCGCATTTGAAACTGGAACTGCAATGGGTGCAATTTCAGCACATTTAATAAAATCTTAAATATTGTGACTTTCTAGCTTTATTATGGGTCAAAAATATACGAGTGCGATTTTAGCACTATTATTTATATTAACAATATTTACATATACAGTAGAAGCTGAAAATGATGATGAAGAAGAATATTTTCCAGAGTGTAATTGGAATAATCCTTGCCTTATTAGTTTAACTGACGGAGACTTAGATAATCCTGAAACTAATAATACCGATGAAAGCGGCAGTAATGTAGGATTTAATGTGGAGGATCCCAATGGAGATAATACACAAAGAGGTCATTTACTAGATTGGATAGTTCCTGAAGATTACTGTGATTGGTATGAATGTTATTATGCTTATTATTATCAAGCCACTAGAGATTATTTCAACAAAAGCGGAGTAGGTATGCAATTTACCAACGTGAGTGGGATGTATAATTTTAGGGCCGCTCTTGAAGAATACGGTTATGATATTTCAGATGTAACTGTAACTAATACTCCAAGAACACTTGGAAATGATGAGCGAGGAGATGATGACGGTATAATAGAAGAAGGAGAAGATTGGGAATATGATTCAGATACCTGCATAGAGTGGAGAATTTATTCAGGGGGTGATTACGTTGTAAGGGTTGGTGGTAATTCGATTGTTAGTACAAATCCCGAGCGATATGTCCATTATCAAGATTATTCTGAAATGAATGGAGCTTCTGATTGTGATGCTAATGACGGCCAAGGTGATGATAATATTACAATGTGGGGAGAGGGAGATTTTTCAGATATGGAGATAGTTGCTGATGAAGATGACGAAGTAGCTTCAGCCTTAGCTTACGCTTATCAACTGGATGTTGGAAATTATCAAGTAAAATACTCTTACGATTCTCAGACAGTCCATACTAAAATGGATGAAGAAATTAGAAGAGCAGATGTTGAAGAAGAAGGAAGCAATTACAAAGAAGTAGCTCTTGATTACTTGGACGATGATGGCTGCGAATCTAATTGTGACTATATTTTGATGGGATATTATACAATAAATGTTACTGCAGATTATCCTGCAGAGTGTGAATTTGGCAATGGAGATGGTTCACCTTGTAATTTAATGGACCCTGGTGAAGCATGTGAGGATTCAAACAGCGGTTCTTGTTTTGAATTAGTCTTAGAATTTTGTGAAGAGGATGGAGGCCAAGCTTGTCAAGAATTTTTGTTAGCTTGGTATGATTCGCTTTTGACATTTGTTTGTGGTTCTGATTGGAGTCTAATTCCTTTCTATTTTGTAAATGACAACAATCAAGACTGCCCATTAGGAGCAGATGAGCAACAATATGACGACAATGGAGACCCAATAAATTGGTTTGATTGTGCAGATGATAATGAAGTATGGATTTATCAAGTAAATGATGGCGTGTGGGACTGTGGTAATGGAGAAGATGAAGGTGTCAATCCAGATACAGATGAAGATGGAATTCTAAATAACAACGATTCTTGTCCTGAAACTGTTGAAGATTCTGAGGTAGATAACAATGGATGTGCTGCGAACCAAAGAGATTCAGATAATGACGGTTTAACGGATGCAGAAGAAGAAGAGATAGGAACAAATCCTAACGATCCAGATACTGATGGAGATGGTTTAACCGACGGTGAAGAAATTTCATTGCATGATACAAACCCTAATACTGCAGATTCGGATGGAGATGGTTTGCTCGACGGTGAAGAAGTTTTACAGTATGGGACAGACCCAAACGATGCAGATACAGATGGTGACGGTACAAACGATACATTTGATGTATTTCCGTTAGACAATAGTGAATGGATAGATACAGATAACGATGGAATAGGCAACAATATGGATGACGATGACGATGGAGATCAAGTTTTAGACGCCGAAGATTTGTTTCCTTTGGATGGCACAGAATCTTCAGATATGGACGGCGACGGTATCGGCGACAATTCTGATCCAGACACAGATGGCGACGGTATTGAAAATGACTTAGATGCTTTCCCACTAGATTCTTCAGAATCTGTAGATAGCGATGGTGACGGTATTGGCGATAACTCAGACGCATATCCAAATGATGCGAATCAATCCATTAATGCAGGAAATCAGCCCTTAATAATCCACTTAGAATATTTTGGAGAAAATGGAATTGCAGCCTATGATGCCGGATTTTATGTTCACGCACCTCAAACATTCAATGCAGATGTTTACACTAGAGAAGATGGCGATATCCTGTACTACTACTATGGAGGTAATTGTGATGGAGATTTCAATGGTAACTGGAGAACTACTAGCACTTTAAACTCAACTAATTCTTCTTCATCTGAATATGGAATGGGTATGCAATACCCACAAAGATGTGTAGATCCAGCAATACGATATGTTAATTTGACTCATGATGATAATTTAGATTGGGATATTACATTCTACTATAGCTTGGAAGAACTAGGAGGCGATTGCCCAGTTAATTCCTCAGGTTTCCCAGTTTGTACTTGTAACATAGCATACTCAGGTAATCTAGTGTTCGATGAAACTACTATGGCTTGGATAGGTTCTTGTGTTGAAGATGCCAGTGTAGAAGAACCAGCAGATAATGAAAATAATAATAGTGCAGAGTCAAACAATACAACCCCTCTAGACGAAGAAAATGAAGTTCCAGGATTTGGGATTATAACGGTCTCAATATCACTATTAGCAATATCTTTTTTCAGAAGAAGAAAATAGATTGAAATATTCAAATAATATGCCCCTATAGGGCTATCTATGACAGATTGTCTTTTCTGCAAAATAAGAGATGGTGAAATTCCAAGCGAAATAGTATATGAAAACGAACATGTTCTAGCTTTTAATGATATAAATCCTGTAGCTCCCGTACACATTTTCAGATGGAATGCGAAAGA
>JAAZXG010000020.1:15451-24266 GCA_014240255.1 Methanobacteriota archaeon | reverse complement strand
AAAAATGTGCTAGTTACTGGAGCTAACGGACATGTTGGTTACACTTTAACTAAAATATTAGTAGAAAGAGGATACAATGTTAGAGCATCTGTAAGAAATAAAAATGACCCTAAACTTGTCTCACATCTTGATTCTTTGGACATAGAATTGGTTGAAATGGATTTGATGGACCCTGAAAGTATTGAATCGGCCATGCAAAATATTGAGGGATTATTCCAGGTCGCTGCAGTATACAAAAGTTGGGCTAAAAATCCAGATGAAGACATTATAAATCCTTCAATTATAGGAGGAATAAATGCTCTGAAAGCTGCTAATAATGCTGGAATTAAAAAAGTCGTTTTCACATCAAGTACTGCTGCTGTTGGAAGAAGTGGACCAAATGGTAAAGCTTTGAATGAAAATGATTGGAATTTAAAATCGAAGCATCCCTATTCTTATGCAAAAACTGAAGCTGAAAGGAGAGCTTGGGAATATGCAAAAGAAGTTAATATGAATCTAGTAGTAATTAATCCAACTGCAGTAATAGGTCCTTATTTTCATAGACACACACCAAGCACTATCCTTTTTGATAAACTATTGAAAGGTGAACTAAGAGTATTACCTCCCCAAACTTTTGGATATGTTGATGTAAGGGATGTAGCACTTGGACATGTAAAAGCTTATGAAAATAATAATGCCGAAGGAAGACATATTCTTTGTACTAAATGTTTAGATGGATTTGAACTAATGGATTTAATTCAAGAACTTGAACCTGAGCTTAAACTGCCTAACAAAATTGCCCCCATGTGGCAAATGCAAATATTTGCAAGGTGGCAAGCAACAAGAGCACTCTTTGGATACACCCCCCTTATTTCACCTGAAACGGTAAAAGAATATATGGGGAAAATAACTAATTATGATTCTAGTAAAGCGAAAAATGTATTGGGTTGGAATCCAATGGAACTTAAAGATTCTTTAAGAGATACTTTAAGTTGGATTAAACAAACACTACACTAATTCAAGGTACTTTACAAACTAACATTTTAGAGTGTGTCGTAAACCGATTTACTCTTTCGTCGCTCAATAATTCTAGTCCACAAGTATCAATTAATTGCTTGAAATCAACATGTTTTCCAAGTCCTAAGCGCTTTCTAAAAGGATTCCATAGTGTACCTATAATGCCTTTCTTATCTTTGTAATGATTAACGATAACTATCAAGCCAGATGGCTTAGTAACTCGTATAATTTCCTTGAGAACTACTTCAGGTTCTGCAACAACAGCCAAAGTATGGGCTACAACTGAATGATCAAATTGATTGTTGTCAAATTCTAGAACATGGGCGTCCATTTGTTGAAAAGTTATTTGTGCTACGTAATCTCCATTTTCTTGTCTTTTACGAGCTTTGACTAACATTGGTTCACTATAATCTATAGCATCCACTTTAACAAAATCAGGAATATTTGTTAACGAAATACCAGTTCCTACACCAACTTCCAATATATGATCTTCCGATTTTAGATTAAGTGGCTGATACATTTTGGAATGCCCATCTGCAAACGAGGGCGCCATAAATCTATCATAAATTGGAGCATATAATTTATAAATTCCATGTCGATGTGTACGCTTGTTTTTAGTCACATATATCGCAATGAGTGATAGTTTATACCATTAACAGGGAATCTATCTCGACTTAACCTGAAACAAAATATACCAAATTCCAATTAGACCTACAAATAGAATTGTTCCGGCGCCAAAACCCGGATCTGCACCATCCCATGAAGAATAATCTGTTAATTTGCCAGTCCCCTTTGTTGAAACATACCAAACAAAATAAGATGAAATAGTTGACATACAGAGAATAAAACAAGCTATAACCACCTTAACATGATACGGGAGAGTTTTTCCAGTAGCATAATACCTAAACAGAGCCGGACCAAAATAATCATTTGTAAGAGACCATCGAAATAATTTTTCATTAGATAAAGAAAAAAGAAACGCTGCTGGTACTGCCCAGGAGACGGTAGGCCAACCAGGAAAAAAAATTCCTATAATTGCAAAAACAACAAATATAGAACCTAAAGCCACATAAATTTTGCTTCGGAAAGGACTACTAGATTGGAAATAATATTCGACAATTTCATCCACTGTTTCGAAAGTTCCCAAGATTTATCAACCCGATTAAAGTAAATTTAGTATAGACTAAAAATCCTCTTTAAAGGGATATTGGTCTAAAAAATATCATTAGCCAATTTAAAAAACCCCCTTCGTTAGCTAACCATGAAGCACGTAGTGTCAATAGAAGATTTAGATAAAAAAAGCATCATGAGCCTCCTTAAACGTGCAAGTGAATTATTACCTGTTGCAAAAGGGAAGAAAAAATCCGATAAATTAAAAGGTAAAATTCTTTCAACCTGCTTTTTTGAACCATCAACTAGAACTCGATTATCCTTTGAAAGTGCAATGCAGCGTCTAGGTGGAAGTTGTATTGGATTTGCAGATCCTTCAGCAACATCGCATCTAAAAGGTGAAACACTATCTGATGCGATACGGATGGTTTCTGGATATTCAGATGCTGTAGTTCTTAGGCATCCAAGAGAAGGAGCTGCAATGTTAGCATCTGAAGTATCTGATGTCCCCATTATCAATGGAGGTGATGGAGCAGGGCAACACCCTACCCAAACACTTCTTGATTTATTTACAATCAAAGAAGAAATTGGTAAATTAGAAAATTTGAAAGTTGGAATGTTAGGTGACTTGAGATATGGAAGGACTGTACACTCTTTATCACAAGCCTTGGACCGCTTTAATACAAAATTATATTTTATTTCGCCAGAAAGTTTAGCAATGCCTGATCACGTAACTGATGAATTGACAAATGACTGGTCTACTCATCAAGACTTGGAAAGTGTTTTAGGTGAGTTAGATGTACTTTATGTTACTAGAATACAAAAAGAGAGATTCCCTGATGTTGAGGACTACAAGCGAGTTGCTGGAGCGTATCGAATAAATTCTGAATTACTAAATGGCGCTAAACCGAAAATGAGAATATTACACCCTCTTCCAAGAGTTGATGAAATATCAACTGATGTGGATAATACAAAACATGCTGCCTATTTTAGGCAAGCTTTCAACGGAATACCTGTAAGAATGGCACTATTAGAAAAATTAATTGGTGGAAAATAATGAGCGATAATTTACTTCGAGTACAACCTATACGAAATGGAACTGTAATTGACCATATCAAGGCAAGTAGAGGAGAAAAGGTTCTAGATATCTTAAATTTAAGCGGAAGTGATACCACTATTAGTTTATTGATTAATGTCCAAAGTAAAATTCAAAAACGTAAAGATATCATAAAAATAGAAGATCGTGAATTAGATGAAATTGAAATCGAAAAATTAGCATTATTATCTCCTGATGCCATTGTTAATATCATCAGAAATTATTCTGTAGCTGATAAAATAAAAATTGAAATTCCGGAATTTATTTCAGAAATCGTACATTGTCCAAATGAAAATTGTATATGTAATAATGAAAGGGGCGTATCTACTAACTTCAAATTACTGAATAAAGAAAATCTTCAAATTAAATGCACATATTGTGGCCGTAAAATGGATGAAGAAAATATAAATTTTATTTAATTAAAATCTATCGTCTAATTCACCAGACTTAATTGATGCTTGAATTTCTTTCGGATCTTTATTTTCACAACTTAATCCCATTGACTTTGCAACGCCCAGTATTTCTGATGTCATTGCCTTAATATCTCCGCCAGTCAAACCAGGACCTTTCTGTTTAGCAACTTTAATTGCTTTTTCCAAAGGTAACTCTGCTGCAACAACAGTCCCTGCTTCTCCAGACCCTTTTTTGATACCTAATATTTGTTTGATTAGGGAAGATGCTGGAGGCGTACCTACTGTAATTGAGAAACTTTTATCGTCTCCTACTTTAACTTTTACAGGTACTTGCATGCCTGCCATATCTTTTGTCAAAGAATTGATTTCTTCGATTACTTGCTTAACATTGACTCCAGAGGGACCTAGTGCTGGACCTAATGGAGGTCCTGCAGAGGCTTTACCTGCGTCTACTAGTGCTTCAACTGTTTCACCCATTAATTAACTTCCTTTTCTAAAACTCGAACATGGTCTCCTCTAACTGTAATTGGAATTGGAACCATAGCTTCGAATAATTCAACTGTAACTTCTTCCTTGGCCTGATCAATACGTTGAACTCTTGCCTTCTCTCCCTTGAATGGCCCTGCAATTACTTCAACTATATTGCCTTCTTCAATTCCTGAAACGGCAGGAGGTGGAGTCAAATGAGGTGTTAATTCTTCAAGTGACGTTGTTCCAAAAGTATCTGGTTCTTTGGATCTTCCATAACCTTTACCTTTATTCATTACCATACCTCGAGCATGAGTTAAACCTTTTAAATTATCTCTAAGTGCTTCCGGACTATCGGTTTCAACGAATATGTAACCTCTTAATTTTGAAGGGGCAAGAATTGCATAAATTGGAGCTCCACTTCTTCTGGCCCTATCGGCAAGCCTTTCACTTGCAGTACGCTCGTGTCCGATTTGAGACTTCATCGTATAAATCTCAGTATCTGATGATGGCCCTTCAGTGGCTTCGACTGGTGTTTCTTCTTCTTCTTCAATGAATTTTGCCATAATATCTAAATTCCAAATAAATCTGCTACAATAGGTGGGGCTTTTAGCCAAACATAATATACTATAAATCCAATTGCACCGACAATGCCTATTCCAATACCGACAACCCATGAGCTTTTTACAAACTCATCTGAAGTTGGTTTACGTGCAAGACGTAAAACACGGCCATACTGACCTCTGCCTATTCTCTTGAAACGTTCTTCAAGCTTATGTTGCATTTGCCATACGTTATCGATGAAACTCATGTTATTATTGTACGAATTCTATGCCGTATCTGTTTTGCATTTCATTATCTAATCCCGACGGTGGTCCCAAAATTTGGGAAGACTTTACACCAGTGACTACGAGCATGACTCGTATCTGATGTTCGAGGGTAGAATCTACTGAAGCTCCCCAAATGATTCGAGCATCTTTATTAATCTTACTATGAACTTCTTTAACAACTGCGTGGGCCTCTTGGAGAGTCATATCATCTCCACCTGTAACATTCACCAATGCACCTTTTGATTCACCTATATCCAATTCTAATAATGGTGAAGTAAGAGCTGCAATCACTGCATCTGAAGCTCGATTTGCACCTTGACCTTCACCCATACCAATCATAGCAACGCCTCCGCCATCCATTATAGATCGCATGTCTGCAAAATCTATGTTTACTAATCCTCCATGTGAAGTAATCTCAGTCATACACTTTATCGCATTACCCAATATTTCATCCGCATGTCTAAATGCTAGGTTAAGTGGTAAGTTCATGATATCATCTTGTAATAATTTATCATTTGGTATCACAATCACGGTATCTGCAGATTTACGTAACTTCTCAAGACCTAATCGTGCATTCCTTGTTCGGCGGGCGCCTTCATTACTAAAAGGAAGTGTTACTATTGCTATAGTAAGTGCTCCTTTTTCTTTAGCTAAACGAGCTATAACTGGTAATGAACCAGTACCAGTTCCTCCACCTAATCCTCCCGTAAGAAAAATAATGTCTGCGTCTTGGCAAGCTTCTAATAATTCAGATCTAGCTTCTTCCGCCGCACCTTCACCAGTCCCTGGTTCTGAACCTGCACCTAAACCTTTTGTCAATTGTTTACCAATTAACATTCTATGTGGAATTGGTGTGTTGAGTAAGTGTTGTGCGTCAGTATTCAAAGCTAGAAGCTCTATAGAGTTCATACCTTCTTTATACAACCTAGTCAGAGTATTGTTACCTGCACCTCCGCTACCGATTATCAAAATATTTGTCTTTAATTTAGATACTAAAGCCTCTAATTCACTCTCATCAGTTTCACCTTTGAAAGTGCCTTCATCGGCCAACATCTCTTGTAAAGACTCTTCATCCATCTTTCTATCGATTTTGATTCACTATATAAAATCAATCTATATTTTTAACTAATAACCTTATTTATAGAGATGGTTTCTCAATATTAACAATGAAGAAAGCTTCTTTCAGATTATTGAACCGAAAAAGAGTACTTGTAATTTCAGTAGTTTTATTGATGATGCTTCAAGTTGTAATGATACCTACTGTAGTTGGTCCTTCTAACATAGAAGCTAACTATGGTACTGCTGAAGAATTAGATGCTTTTTTCCAAAGTGTTAACCAAAGAAATGACGAAGTGAATGAAACTGTAATCGAAGAGTTGAACTTTTTAAGATCCTTACATGATGGAAGCGAACTTGCCGTGTCTTTGCTAGACACTCGTAAAGCGGCAATGAATGATAAAGATGAAAGTGAAGATGTAATTGCCGATATTTCTGATTATGAAACTGTAACATATGATTATTCTGAAAGAGGTCTAAAAGCCAATGATGTAAATGATCTTGAACCTGTTAAAACAGATATAATTAATACTATGCAAAATGATGCTGATTTATATCAAGATTCTTTCTTGGGCACTGCACTATCTATTTTCACTGAAACATATTTAATTTATTGGGCATATGATGCAAACGGAAATGGAATTATTGATGTAGGTGGTTGTGAACCTGAACCTATTCCTGATGAACCTTGTGAGGAAGGAGTTGAAGAAGCAGACTTAGTATCGACTCTTTGGGGGGCTTCAACAGCTTTAATTGCAGCATGGGTAGAATCAATTGGTTTAGATAACTTTGCGGCTGATTTTATTTTATCTTTTATTAATCTATTAGATGAAAGTGATACTTCATGGATGCTAATCGACATAGATGGAGATGGAAATAACGAAATACGTGCTAGATTAGTACCAGTAGTTAATGATCTTATAAATGAGGATACAGATGTTAATCCACTAGATGGGGATGTGGGATTAGAGGCTAATCTTGGATTAAATTTTGAATTTGAAGAACTAGAAGAATTAAATCAAACCTTAGATATTGCCATCGTAAGAGGGATAACATATACTGATGAAAATGATATTGATCAAACTTATGTATGGGGCGTTAATACACAATTTCCACCAAATGAAGTTCCAGATGAATATAGCTTATCTGTCGTCATTGAAGAGTTTGTTTTTACTATAGGTACAGACGGTAGTGGTGGTATTGGATTAAATCCCGGAGATGTTGATTATGTTAATGCACCATACCAAATTAATGTCTTAATGAATAATGAGACTGGCGATCCATTCAATAATGGAATCGATAATTTAGAGATTGCAATTGGGTATCTTAAATATAATTGGAGTAGTGGAACTACAATAAATCCTGGAGATGCATTAGAGGAAATAACATTCATAAAAGTTGACTTAGACAACCCAAGAGGAAAAGTTCCTCGAGAATTGGGAATCAGACTTGTCTCTCAAACTACAGATGATGTAGATAGAGACTCTATTGAAATATATGCACCAGCCACTGAAACTACAAATTTAAATGAAACAAATAAAAAATTCAATTTAGGATTCCAATATTACGAATACAATCTAAACCCAGGAGACAAACTTGATCCTTTCTTATCACATATTGAAGCTGATATTACAGGAGTGCCTATTTGTGAAGTTGATGAGAGTGGTGATGAAATATGTTTAGATGAATTAAACATGCCTAAAGCTTCATTGTGGTTAGAAGTAAGAAACGAATCAACTTCTGAAAGAAATTGGACAGTAATAGAATTTCATTCAACGGAACCGATTGAATCTATAGTCTATGGAGATTATGAATACTATACTGAAGACGAAAGAGGAGCGACATGGGACGACCATGATTATCAACTATTTACAGGATTAGAAATAACTGACTTGCCGGAAAGTTTCGTTCTGGAAGGAAATCTTCAATTAGATGAAAGTGGAGGAAGTTCAATTCCAGTGAATGATGATGTAACAAGTATTGATAGTTCACTTATTGGAGGATTAATTAGTGACTTACTAATTGGACTAGCTGGAAGAATTGTTTATGTCGGAGATTTATTGCGTTCTATTCCTAAAGCTGTATTGCAATCCACAATTGGCGAGGGTGACGGTGAAGTTGCAATGAGATTAAGAACCCGCCAAAATGAACTTGCTTACATAAGTGAAATATTCGTATATCTTACGAGTGATAAATATTTAGCACTTAATGATGGAAGTGGTGATGATTATTTTGCGATATATAATGAATCCGCATATTTAGATAATAATGCACCTAATTCAAGATCCTCAATATCATTAAAAAATGAGGATTATAGTTTCAGTGCTAAAATTACTGATATCGGCGATATTGACTTTTATTCAAGAGAAGGAATAACTAATATTTCACTTTCTATGAATCCAATAAGAGATAAACCATTTAGAGTTTATTTTGAAGGGATAGATGATGTTGGAGAAACTTCCCACTGGGCAAACATCACACTCAGTAATGTCCCTACTAATATAACCTTAAATATTGATAATGGAAATTTAGTTTATGCTGGTGGAAATAGTGCTAATGAAATAATTGACAATATAATTTTTACAAGTTTTGCAAGTGGAATTTACTCGAGATTAAAATTGGAGCATTTGCCAGGCTCTGCTGAAATTGTTAGCTCTAACGGAGATTTGCGATTGATTACAGATAGTTGGTTTAATTTTACATTTACAATAACTAATGTTACTGAAAATGAAAAAGCAACATCGTGGGTTTGGGATCATTCGACTTACAATGGAAGTTCAGTCATGCTATACCAAAATAACATGGGATTAGAAAATGAAACGGCCAGCCTATCAGGAAATTTAAGC
>JAAZXG010000020.1:0-15376 GCA_014240255.1 Methanobacteriota archaeon | reverse complement strand
GTTAAATTCAAAGTAGGGGCAATTGATGACACGGTTTATGAAGAAGATTACAAAGGATTGGATGCATATGTATTCATTGATAGCTTACCTGCTGAAATTATTGTGACAGTCCCCCTTCTTGATAGTGGAAATATCATTAATGGCGATTCTACTGAAATTAATGATTTAAGAGATGTAGCTCGATTTATAGAGGCCCTCTCTGAAATTGGTAAAGCTCTAGTAGATACTGTTGCTGATTTATCAATTAATTTAGTAACAAATGTCGAATCCTTCGAAACTGTAGCGAGATTTTTATACAATATTAATGAAGAAGTATCTGTAACGGCTTGGGTCAATAAAGGAAATATTGAATTATTAGATGAATCTCCAAGATGGGTTGAAGGACTTTGGTCTAGCCAAAAAGAGGTTGAAGGAGGCACCATTCTAGGTGCTAGATTACTCCTCAAAGGACTTCCTCAATCAGTAGATGCGAATTATACTTCAAAAGGAGACAAAATAGACTTACAACTCAGTTTAGAAGATTTTAATTACCAAGATACGGCAGATTATCTTATCTTCCAAGAAGAAGGAATAATTGGACCTAGAGTAACTGCATTTATTGAGGAAATACCAGTTGGTCTTGATTTAAATTTAAATGCTGATTTAATACTCAATGCTACTGTCGAAAACTTAACACTTAGTGGAAGTATAAGTATGAATACAAGTCAATCGGTTGGCCCAATTTATTTAATTCTAGAACAATTTGATGAAGAAAATCCATACCGTGTTGAAGCTTTTGTATCAAGCCTTCCCGGAAGTATGACTATAGATATGGAAATTCATAATGATTTATTAGAATTTAATATTAACTCGGATCAAGGAATAGATACCGTAGCACTTGAAATTGACTTAGGCGATTCAGCTGAACTAGAAACCTATTGGACTGAAGGCATCAGTCTTGACATGTCTGATGAAGGTGCAATGAATATGAAAGCCTATCTTCGAGGTATTTCTCCAAATATTGGACTTAAACTTTGGGATCCTGAAGAAGAAGGAACTCAATTAGATATCTCACTGGAAGATTTTAATCATGATATCCCTGCAATGGATCGAATATTAGTAGATATTAATAATTTTGAAAATAAGAGTGTTTTACTACGGATTGATGACTTGCCGAATAATTTTGATCTAAATGGTTCGGTTTATTTAGATGATAACGGTATGGAAGGAACTGCCCTTGTAGGGAATATTAGCCTTGAATCTAGTAAACAATTAGGTTCAATTTATGCAATGGTTAGCGATAAAGAATCTCAAAGTAAGTTAGAAATCGCAGTTCCTGACGTTCCTGAAAAAATTAATTTAGATGTTATAATCGGTGATGAAATCGGTGTCGATTTTAGCTCTTCAAGTGCACCTTCAAGAGTGATCCTAAGCTTAGAATCAGGTAATCTAACGGGAATGGATTTAGAATGGACGCATGGAATTGTATTGAGACAAAATGATTTTGGAGATGCGCTATTATTGTACTTAGAAGGAACTGTTACATCTGCAAAACTTTCGACAGTCTTTGGTGAACCTGATATAATTAACTTGAATTTAGGTGATTGGTCACCCATTACAAAATGGATTTATCTTGATTTAGACAGAGGCATTAATGAAACAGCTATCGAGCTTTTCTTAGATGAAGTGGGAGACAATAATAACGTAGATGCTTATTTTCAAACAGGAAAAAGTGAAGGGCGAGATTTAGATGCAATATTTGACATTCACCAAACTGGAGGAATAGGTAGTTCTTATCTTAGAACATATAATCAAACAAGGCCTTCGTTTAATGAAATTTACTTTTCAAAAATACCTAAGGATCTCCGTGCAGATCTAATTGTCGGAAAAGAAATAGATATTATATATGAAGCTGAGGGAACTTTAGATTATATCTGGGTAAAAACAGCCAATAAAGACTATGGTCAATGGAAATCTGCTCAAGCTATTGTGCATGATGTTCCAGAATCATTTCATATGGGAATTGACCCTAATTATGAATTCGATATGGATTTAGCATTTGCCTTCCAAGGGTTTCCAAATCTTTTTGTTTCGACAAGTTCTTCGGAAATTGATGTTTTATTAATGGTTGATGAAGGATATACGGGAGGACATTCAGGTACTTTTATGGATGTTACAAATGTGGGCGACAATACCAGCATGGTTTTAGATGGTGTGAATTATATAATTGATTCGCCTAATGGAATAGATAGTGCATATCTAAAAGTTACTAATTCACCAGCTACACCTCAATTTTACCTAGATTATATGGTCATACATGCTAAAGATGTAAAACATGTTGAAATTATACCAAATCAAATTTTTGGCCTTTATCCAATATTTGAATTAGCTAATGCAAAAGGTGGAGAGCTATCTTTTGCCATTGGCGGTAAATTGAATATAGGGCCAATTGAGCTTAAAACATCTGTAGTATTGATGGATTTACGAATAAAAGAAGTAGGTGGACAGAATGTGTTGCCTACTTGGTTAGGCGTTCAAAAGAATGGCATGGATACTGAATTAGGAAATAATGAAAAACATTACATTCTTCCTGAACCAGGTATGAGCCTGATTGCATCGCTGGAGGCTAGCATATGAACTTTAATAATCAACAAAAGAAAATAATATATAAATTTGGAACAATCATACTTGCATTTTTTATAATATTTGTATCTTATTCCTATATTCTTCCAAGAACGGAGATTGAAATTGATACTGTATATCATAGTTCGTATTCTGGATTATTCGTACAGTCAAGAATCAGTAATATGGGAACTGAGGAAATTACTGATTTGAAAGTAAAAATTAGTGTGTGGAATGGAACTAAGATGCTGGAAACAGACACCCATTATCCTGGTGTTTTAAATGCTAAACAATCCGTCAAACTTGATGCCCTTATGTTTGAAGGGCCTCATGCCGATGAATATGATCTTATTATTACATTAGATTTTAATCAAGAAGACGGTAAGAAAAATATAATATATAATTATAAAATTGCCGAATATGGTAATTTAGCTTGGCACGACCAATATTTTAGTTTCTAAATAATGTAACTCTTTATTAGGGGCTTAATTATAGCTAAACTGGACTTAACCCCGGACTCAACACTCATGCCCAAGCAGATTATATCAGCTTCTGAAATGGAACGCTATGGCTATTGCCCACTATCGTGGCACTTAGACCTTAAAGGAATCGATGCCGAAGGGGACGAAGTCAATACTGGTGTTGAAAAGCACAAAGAAATGGGCGATTCACTAAAAAACCTACTAGTTGAAGAAGAAAAATCAAGAATTACATCTACTACTTTAATGACTGTTGTCGGTTTAATTATGACACTTGTAACACTGGCTATTGCAATACTATGGATTTCAGATGATAATGATTTATTAAAACGAAATTTAGGCGTCATTTTACTAATTCTGGGAATTGGGTGGATGCTTGTCGCATCTCTTTTCCTTTATAGATTACTATTATCAACCGAAAAGATAGATAAATTACGTGATGATTATAAATTGGGTGAAAGCGATATTGAAACACCAGATGCATTAACAAAAGAAACTCCGGTACTAAAATCTGACAATTATAATTTAGCAGGAAGGCCGGATTATTTAATTAAAAAAGAAGATATGAGAATCCCAGTGGAAGTTAAAACTGGTAGAAAGCCCAAGGCACCATTTTTTAGCCACGTTTTACAAATTGGAGCCTATTGCTTATTATCTGAAGAAAAATTTGAAACTAAGCCCAGTCATGGACAAATAAGATATGGCTTTGATAACGAGCCTCACAAAGTAGTATGGGATTCAAAATTGAAAAATTTAGTAATTGAAAAATTAGACGAAATGAATGATATTCTCAATGGAGATATGGAAGCTCATAGAAATCATAAAAGGGCTGGGAAATGCAATAATTGTTCTAGAAGAAAGGGATGCCCTGAAAGGTTGAGGAACTAAACTTGAATAGTGAGACATATGCTTATAGATACATACCATTAATGGCGGCCAAGCAATGATTCCAGTAAAAGTAGCTATATCTGGCCAACCCGGAACAGGTAAAACAACCACAGTCTTGAGAATAGCCAAAATGATTGAAGATAAATTTACTATCGGTGGATTCACTACACACCCTATAGTTGAAGAGGGGGAAACTGTAGGCTATAATCTCAAAAACTTTATCACAGGTGAAGAAGAATTGTCTGCATCTGTTAGATGGGATGTTAAACCAAGGCTTCCTGGAAAGACACCAGAATCAACTCCTTTGGGAATAAGACTAGATGCAGTCAATAGAATTGCTACCGAATCTGTTGCAAAAGCTATTGAAGAATCGGATTTAATTCTAGTAGATGAAGTCGGTAAATTAGTATCTGAATCAAAAGAATTTAGTGCAGTTCTCAAAGAAGCTCTGAAATGTGGTAAACCTATGTTAATTACAATGCACAAGAGATCCCGCAATCCACTACTACAATCTATTCGTAAAAGAGATGATTTAAGAACTTTAGAAGTTACTCCTATCAATTCAGCAATACTTCCATCTAAGGCTGTTACTATTCTAAAAACTGGAATGGTGTGAAAGAATTTCAAGAAGGTAAAGCAGTATTCAGAGCTAATCTTTCTGGTAAGGACAAAGGCCCTGGAAAAGCAAAAGGCGTCTTTTACAACCCAGCCATGAAACTAAGCCGTGATTTACATGTCGCTTTTGCCAAAAAATTGGATTTTAATGGAATTCTATTAGATGGACTGGCAGCATCAGGAATAAGGGGCATAAGACTAGCCATTGAAGCTGATTTTAATGTAGAATTTTGTGATACCTCTATCTTATCAACTGAAACAATTGCTACCAATTTAAAATTAAATGGAATTAAAAGTAATATTCATAATTTACCTGTAGAAGAATTACTTTCTAAACGAAAATATGATGGAATTGATATTGATCCATTTGGAACGCCAGCCCCATATATTGAAGCTGCACTAAATGGATTAAACAATGATGGAATATTAGGAATATCTGCAACTGATACTGCAGTTCTTTGTGGAGCTAAGCCATCCATTTGTCTCAAACGATATGGGGCAATGTCTATGAAGAGAGTATCTGCAAAAGAAATTGGAGTTCGAATTCTTTTAGCTAGAATTCATACTATTGCTTCTTCAATGGGAAAAGGTATTGAGCCTCTATTGTGTTATTCAGAAGGGCATCATTTACGTGTATTTCTTAAAGTAACTGCACTAAATAACGTCACTCTGAAATGGATTAGTCCTAAAATGGAAGTTGTTGATGAAGAGGTTGAAGGAGCTGCTGGACCTTTATGGACTGAAAAAATAATTAAAAGTGAAATGATTCCAGAGGACTGTGAGGGTGTATTGGGGAGATTTTTTGATACTTTAAAGGAAGAAGCTGATGGCCCTCCTGGATTATATGACATTAATGACATGGCAAAAGATGCAGGGATTGGACAAACACCTCGAAGAGTGAAAATTGTAAAAGCATTACAAGATTTAGACTATTTTGCTAGTTCAAGTGTGTTTTCTCCTCTTGGAATAAAAACTACAGCTCCTGAAAAGAAACGAAATGAAGCTTTGAAACTCGCCCAATCTTTATAATACCCCTTTAAGTCCGCAAAACCCCATGGAAGTATCCGTAGTTAACAAGACAAAAAACGAATTAGAAATTGAGATACGTGGAGCCAACGAGACTCTATTAGGGCCTCTAATGAACCACACCTTAGCTAATTCTGATGTAGATTATGCTTCCTACTATATGGGACATATTGTTTTGGATTCACCTAAATTTTACGTTAGAACAAAAAAAGGAACTCCAAAAAATGCGATCAAAAAAGCCGTGGAGACTATCATCGCTGATATCAAAACCATTAGCGAAGGACTAGCATAAAGTTCATGGAATCACCGGCTAGACCGGAAGTGGGTAATGAGTCGTATCTTTCAAAAACAAGTGGAATAGATGGAAAACTACGCGAAATTCCTGAAGATTTTGTAGTAAATGAGATTATTGAAAAAGGACATAGTGCTCATTGGGCTTGGGCACAACCCTCCGATAATGGAAAACATAGTATTGTTAAAATAACTGCCAAAAATTGGGATACACATGTTTTAGTTAAAGAGATTTCTAAAAGATTGAATATTGGACAAAGAGCTATTGGATTTGCAGGAACAAAAGATAAACGGGCTTTAACAACTCAATATATCTCCATAATGTCTTCACCTAAAATAATTGATAAACTTGATCTTGAAAATGTATCTATTGAATTTATTCATAAATCGGTCAAACCTGTAAGATTAGGGAATTTGGTGGCAAATAAATTTAAAATTAAGATTTCGCAATCTAAAAACGGAGAAACCGCCATTGCAAATATTTTAGATGAATTGAAAGAAGGTTTTCCAAATTACTTTGGAATTCAACGCTTTGGTGCTGTGCGTCCAATTACACATATTGTTGGTAAAAAAATAGTTCAGGATAAATACGAAGAGGCTGTTTGGGATTATTTATGTGGAGGTGAATACGAGAGTTTTGGTTCAGAAGCAAGAAAAAATCTAAAGCATACTAAAGACTTAAACGCTGCAATAAAACAATATCCACATAAGCTATTATTTGAAAGACAACTAATTGGACATTTAACAAGAAATAAGGATGATTATACTGGGGCAATCAGACAATTACCTGAAAACTTATCAAAAATGCTTGTACATGCATACCAAAGTTTAATCTTTAATCATGTTCTTAATTTAAGAATAGAAAGTGGATATAGTATTCACAAACCTTTGGTAGGGGACAATATAGTTCCTGTGGACATATATGGAGGACCTGACCAAAGACGGATTATTGAAGTTACAGAAAGAAATCAGAAAAAATTAGAAAAACGATGTAGTGAAGGGAAAGCCTGGATTGTTGGATTATTACCTGGAATTAAAAGTAAATATACAAATGGAATACAAGGTGATTTAGAAAGACAAATTATGAAAGATGAAAACATAGAATTCAAAAATTTCTCAATCGGAAAGATACCTGAATTATCATCATTTGGAATGTATAGACCTTTAAACCAAAAAATAAACGATTTAAAATGGAAAATAGATGATGATGGAAAACCAACTTTGGAATTTTGGTTGCACAAGGGCACATATGCTACCTCTTTCCTTAGAGAAGTAATGAAATCTGAAAATATGAGGGCATATTAAATGGATGCAAAATGTATACTTTTTGATTGTGATGGAACCTTAGTAGATAGTGAGAACATTACAAATCGTGTTGTTGCAAGAATGGCTGGTGAGTTAGGAATTCATATGACTCTTAAAGATGCTCAAAAAAGATTTGGTGGTAAAACGTTAGATGCTGTAATTTATGGAATGAAAGAATTATCCGGTAAAGACATTCCAAAGGATTGGTTACCAAGATTAGTGGAAGGAGTTAGTGAAGCCTACAAAACAGAATTGAGACCTATGGAAGGAATAAAAGAATTACTTGATAATCTTGATATCCCTATCTGTGTAGCTTCTAATGGTGAACCTAAACATGTTCAAAGTTCATTAATTTTGACTGGGTTAATTGACTATTTTAATAAACAAATTTTTACAGCATCTGAAGTTGAATTTCCAAAGCCTGCGCCAGACTTATTTCTATATGCTGCACAACAAATGGGATTTAAACCAAGTGAATGCCTTGTCATTGAAGATAGTATACCTGGAGTAACTGCTGCAGTTAAAGCTAATATCAAAGTTTATGGCTTGGTAAAATTATGTTCAGCTGATGAACTAAAAAATGCCGGTGCCATACCTTTTAAGACCATGCATGAATTATCTAAGTTATTAGGAATTTGAATGGAATCTAAAGCCAAAATATTTACTTTAATTATTATTGGAGCCCTTATTGGATCCGGCATTGATCAATATATGTATGACAAAGATTTAGATGGAACATCCAATGAAAATGATGCATTTCCTAATGATCCTACGGAATGGAAAGATTCAGACAATGATGGGATTGGCGATAATAATGATCTTGATGATGATAATGATGGATATAATGATACCGAAGATGTATTCCCTAATGATGCTACAGAACAAGAAGATAATGACCTAGATGGGATTGGAAACAATGCAGATTTAGATGATGATAACGATGGATATAATGATACTGAAGATAAAGATCCATTTCATGATATTGCCCTGATTTTTAACTTAGAATGGATTGAATTAATAGATAAGCAAAATAATCGAGCTGACGCCCCAGTTATTATCGATCTATACCAAAATAATGAAAAGATACATCGTTTTGATAATAATAATAATCCATGGAGAGTTCCATGGCAAGAACTATTTTATCTAAATAGTACTTTTGAAATAAATATTCCAGATGACATTGAAATACATACATTTACTCTTATTGCAGTTAATTATAAGTTCAGAAATGCAGAAGAATTTGATATAAGTGACTCAAATAGTAGTTACCATTTTGTAATTAATTATAATCTTAGTACTAATTCTTGGGAAAAAGAAAATAATGAAACTCTTGACGGGACACTTGATGGATTAAATGAGAATGATGATGCCCGTATTTTTATTAAAATAGAAACATATAATTTTGGTTATCTAAAATCATACAATTGGAAATTTAACACAATAAGCTACCAAATCAATTATAACTTTGATCCGATAGTATATTTATTTTATAAGAGTCAGTCACATACTATTAAAGATTATAAGGATTATACTTCTTTTGTAACTATAGAAGAAGAAGCCATTATTGAGATAGGATTAAGGCTGAGAGAAATTTCTCAAGAAAAAGGATTTGATAATTTAACTGAAGTGAATTTTGTTATAAGTTTTGCTCAATCATTAAAATATTCTGAAGATAATATAACGGCAGGTGTTGGTGAATATCCTAGATATCCTATAGAAACATTAGTTGATCAAACTGGAGATTGTGAAGATACTTCAGCATTACTAATTTCACTACTTGAATCATTAGGATATGAAGCTGCAATGATTTTAATTCCTGAAGCTTGGGATGGTTATGGGCATGCAGCTGTGGGAGTTAATGTTGAAGGTGCAAGTGGTGTAAATTATATATTAAATGAAAATCAAAATAATGAAATTAGTTATTATTATGCTGAAACAACAGCACCGGGATGGAAACTAGGTGAACTTCCTGAACTAGATTCTAATGAGGCATATGTATATGAGGTGTAAATGGCTGTAGAAAATGAAGAATTTCCTGTAAAAGTAAATGAGGAAATTTACGGCCCTATTCCTGTTAAGAGAATTATATCTGATGTTAAAAATGGAGAATTAACTGTTGATGCACGATTCTGGGATGGTGAAGATTGGGTGCCAGTATCATTATTATTAGATGAAAATGAAAGAAAAGATGAAGTTGATCTTTGGAATGATGATAATTGGACTGATGGGGCAACTGAAAAAATATCTGAAAATGGCCCTCCACTTCCAGCATCCTCAGCTTGGGAAGATGTAGAACGTAAAGGTCGTTGGCTTATGATTTATGGCGATCATTTAGTTGTCGAAGGAGGTGGCATTAATAGAGAAGATTTAGGATTAATAATGGAGGGAGAACCTCGAAGTGGAGGAATACCAATGAAGAAATTACTTAATGTAACTTTTAGAGAAACAAATAAAGGCGTATCTATCATAGCTAGTAGTTTTCATAAAATGTATGAAGTGTATTCATTAAAATGTCAAGTTTCAAAAACAGACAGCGAAGAAATACTAAAAGAATTAAAAGACGCTGAAGTAAGAATTATTTCTCAATAAAGCTTTTCCAAAATTCTAAAAATGAGCTTCGAGCTTCTGTAAAATAGCGGGCTTAGGTAAAGCACCGACTAATCTGTCAACTAATTGTCCATTTTTGAAGATCATCATTGTTGGAATTGACATTATTCCATGCTGAGATGAAATCGTTGGGTTTTCATCAGTATTCATTTTTGCTATGACAACATTAGAATTTTCATTGGAAATTTCCTCTAATACTGGAGCTATAGCTTTGCATGGTCCGCACCAAGGCGCCCAAAAATCAATCAAGACCAAGTCATTATTTTGAATTGTATCTTGAAAATCAGAATCTGTTACGTTTATTGTACTCATTTTTATTTCCTTGTAAACTGCCTAAAAAGGTTCAGACTAGTCAATGTTATTTTGCCATAAGAGGCCATAATATATATTTTTGGATACTTTATGTAGTATTTTAGATTTTTAGAAGACTGCTAATTGCCATCCCTTGCTAACTACTTGGCTTATTCTTTTGGGAGCTGAAGACTTTGTAAATTGATAGTCTTTCATTGAAGCAGTTAAGCCTCTTTCATTAATCGAAGCACCACAAACAAAAACAGGCGCTCCAAGTTCATGAATTACTCCAATAGAAGTCTGTATCTCCTTTCTATAGTCTTCATCGCCATCTCTTAACCATTCAACACCTTCTCCTTGAAGCATTAAGGCTACACCATGCGTTCCATCGCCAGATTGATATTCAGCCATTCTAAGTCCTTCAATAGCCCTTTGAATACTATCAGGTCCGCTGATAACAATGTAAAGAACGCCTTTAGAAGTCATATTAATTTTGAACGATTATTTTTGAAGCAGTCTCTCTATCTATTGAAAATTCACCTTCTTCATTTTTTATAGTATAAACTTTATTATTTGATCCTTTAAGTAATAATCTACTGCCTGGAATTATTCCTTTTTCCTCTAATATATTTGCTAATTCGTTACTTTCAAATATTAATTTTACAATACCTGTTTTCCCTTCTCCAAAATTACTTAATGGCAAATATTTGTGCTCAACATCAGATTCAATATTTATTTTATGACAAAAAAGTTCAGACTCTTTTTGAGGATCAACACCTAAAAACGTAGTAAGCTTATGCTCTACATCTCTTGTTAAAACATGTTCCATTCTACATGCTACTTCTGAAGCTTCAGTACCGTCAACACCAAGTATCTCTGTCAGAAAACGTTCAAGAATGTTAAATCTGTGCTCGATGACATCAGCTACATGCTGCCCTTGTTTAGTAAGATGTACTCCATGATATGGTTCATAGTCTACTAATCCTAAATCTCCTAAACGTTGAATCATTTCTGTAACACTAGCTGGTTTTAATTCAGTCTTAGTTGAAAGATCTGATGTTCGAACCCTTTCACCGCTAGATGCTAATTCATTGATGTTTTTTATCATCATTTCAGCACTTTCTGATAGAGCATCCATAGAAGACATAATTGGGATAAGATAAGAGTGTATAAAAAATTTAGGGAGGCCTAAACTATATATAGAGTCATTTTTTTAGGGTTACCTAATTTAGGGTTGCCTAAACTTAAGGATGTAAAAAAATGGACATGGAAGCTGGATTTCTTATCGGATTTCGAGAGGCTCTCGAAGCTGCATTGATAATTGGAGTATTAGTCAGCCTACTGTACCGAACTGAACGAGAATTTATGGTCAAATGGGTTTGGGGTGGCGTGGTGCTTGCACTAGTAGCTAGTATACTAACTTGGCAAGCTTTTGAGATCATAGTTGGTGAATTTTCAAAGAAAAATGAAGAACTTTTTGAAGGGTTCTTATACCTAATTGCTGCAATACTTATTACAACAGTTATTCTTCATGTTATAGGGCATGCAACTAGAGAAGTTTTAGAAAAACAGGCTGAAAAAGCAATCAAAACACGTGAAGCATTTGGAATTGGTCTATTGGCTTTTGTTTCAGTTTGGAGAGAGGGTGTCGAGACTGTTATCTTTATAGGTGCTGGAACTGAAAGTAATGAAGCTATCACCGGATTATTCATTGGAATTATTATTGCCGCAATACTCGGCTATGTACTATTCAGCTCAACAAAAAATCTAGATATTCGGTTCATGTTCAATATGTCTACCTCATTACTCATTGGTTTTGCAGCCTATCTTGTTATGAAAGCCATACATGAATTTGGTGAAATTGGCTTTATGGGAATGCCTGAAAGTTTTCCTTTACAAGTTTTTGGAGCATCAGTATATTTAGTGATAGCTCATTTTGTTTCAGAAAAATATCGCGTCTCTTTAGTTGGATCTATAACTGGAACCTTCAAAGGAATTACGACACTCTTTACAAATGGAAATAGTAGAGATTAAAATTAACTATTTATTCGCCTTTATGCTTCATATCAGAAACAAACATTCCTAAAAAGAAAGCACCGATAAAAGCAATTATTTCTTTAAATCCAGGAATGTTAAAACTATCATCTCCATCAAGAAAACCATCCCAAATAAGAAGACCGACGTAAAGTCCTAAACATCCAAAACCAAAATACTGCGAATATTGTTTTAATTGTTCTATATCCATACACAACTTATACCTGAGTTATTCTTAAGGCTTCCCCTTACTAAAAATATAATAAATGGCTGTAGTATGGAAATTATCCAATGGGCGACATTCAAGTTTTAGATGACCACACCATCAATCAAATTGCTGCAGGTGAAGTAATTGAAAGACCGGCGTCGGTAGTCAAAGAACTTGTTGAGAATTCATTAGATGCTAAGGCAAAAAATATTTGGATTAGAGTAGAAGAAGGAGGCACTGAGCTAATTATTGTTAGGGATGATGGATTGGGAATGGACCGTGATGATGCTACACTAGCATTTAGAAAACATTCAACTTCAAAAATAAGAGAATTTGATGATTTACAGAATGTTATAACTTCTGGATTTCGGGGTGAAGCTTTACCTTCTATCGCATCAGTGTCAAGACTTAGAATAACTACTTCCGAAAAAGAGAGTACTGTTGGCACGAGGATAACTATTGAAGGGAATAATGACCTCAATATTGAAGATTGTGCTGCACCTCAGGGCACAACGATTGAAGTTTCAGATTTATTTTTTAATACACCTGCAAGATCCAAGTATCTTAAACGGGTTTCAACTGAACTCCAGCATATTGTAAAAATCATAACAATTGAAGCCATCAGAAGACCTGACGTTTCTTTTAATTTAGTTCATGGTGAAAGAAAATTGATTGAAGCACCAGCTTCGGATCTTAAAACCAGAATTGGTATTCTTCTGGGGAGGGAAGCTTCCAAAGAATTAATTGAAATGAATGGTGAAATAGATGAATTGAGAATTCATGGATTCTTGACAAGGCCCTCAGTTTCTCGAAAATCAATGGCTGGATTATATTTACATGTTAATGGAAGGCCAATTCAGGCTAGAAATATTAGTTATTCAATCAAAGGCGCATATGGAAGTTTACTGCATGACGGACATTTTCCAATTGGAGCTTTGTTTATAGAAATACCATCAAAAGATGTAGATGTAAATGTTCATCCTGCTAAGACTATAGTAAGAATTGCAAATGAAGAAATAATCAATAAAATGTTAAGACAGATAATTCGAGATATCTTGGCTAAACAGGCTTTAATTTCACATGTTGATTTAGAAACAACAAATACTGATATATTTGGAACTACAATTCCTACCTCAAAAATAAGAAATAAAGCTGTTGCATTAAACTCAATTGATAGTTTTCAACAAGAATTTGACGTTTCTCTTCAAGAAGAACAAATCGAAACTAATATGCCTTCAATGAGGCCACTCTCTTTGATTGAAAATAAATATATTGTAGCAATGGGCTTAGATGGGCTTTACATCATTGATTTTCATGCTGCACATGAAAGAGTGATGTATGAACGTTTAAAGGATCAGAAGCGCTTTAAGAGGGTCGGAAAGCAAGATTTGCTCAAACCTATCTCTCTCGAATTAACAAAAAATGAAGCTTCGGCTTTTGAAGTTATGCTAGAAGATATTACTGAAATGGGATTTGATGCTGAAAAAATAGGACCCTCTACGTTCATGATAAGAAGTGTGCCTGCACTATTAGCAGGTTCTGAACCTGAGAGAATAAGAGAAGCTATTGATGATATAGTGGAAAGCGGATCAATGAAAACTGCTGAGGAAAAACATACTCTGATGATGTATACGGTTGCATGTCATTCTGCATTGAGAGCTGGAGATAAATTAACTATGGCACAAATGGAATTTGTTATAAGAGAAATGGAATCAATTCCAAATCCATATGCATGTGTGCATGGGAGACCTACAGTAATGACTATTACGCCTGCTGAACTTGATAAAAAATTCAAAAGAAGTGGATTTTAAGAACGTCGTTTCACAACTTTCTTAACCACTCTAATTTTTCTCTTTGGAACTGATGATTCTGGTTCAGGAACTATAGAATTAATCTTAGGTGGCCTATTGGCTTCTAAATTACCAAATTGGAATAATAGAGCCGGTAACATGAAAACTGCTGCAATAAATGAGAGAAGAATCATTATGGCCATTATCATTCCAAATGTAATAAATAAAGGCATAATTGATAATGTAAGAACCATAAACCCAATGAAATCTGTAAAGGCCGACATTGCAATATTATTTCCTGTTTCATCTAAACTTTCTGACATCCACTCTTCTTGACTTGAATGTGGATTCTCATATCTGGCTTCACGTACTCTTTGGACCATATGAATTGCATAATCTACTCCTAAACCAATAGCTAAACTAGATATTTGAACAGTCACTAAATTTATTGATGTACCTGTAAGAACCATACCTCCTCTAAGCCATATCGTAATTGCAACTACAGGAAAGATTGTAATAATACTCAGACGAAGATCACGAAGCACAATTAAAACAATTAAAAAAGCCAAAATAATAGCTACAATTAAACTTTCTTGAAAACTATCTGTAATTTCTAAGACATATACATATCTTTCATAACTTAAACCCGCAACTTGGGCGTTAATACCTGCCATCTTATTAACTTCAATTGAAGCTGTATCTAATTGACTTTTTTGTACTTTCATCTCACCATACATGTCATCAGGACGCATGACCATAAACCAAGAACGCGTCATTGTTAATTTTCCATCGTCAAGAACATAAGTGGCTCTAGCATCTGATGATGAAACATAGAAAGTCCCATCTAAATTTCTAGTCCCATTTGCATAAACATCTTCTAAAATATTATATATTTCTTCATCGGAAGTAGGAAAGCCAGTTGAAGAATTGACTGTCTGAGGAATGTAACCTGTATTTTCTACATTGAGAGCTAAAGCTGTTTGTGTCCTAACAAGATATGGTAAACTACCTAAAAATCGGGCACTGAAATTGTAATCGACTATCGTATTTTCAAGATTATCAATGGCAACGAGCTTATCATAAGTAGCAAGATTATCGCCTTCAATCAAATAATATCCAGGTTCGCCCTGCTCAGTGAATGTTTCTTGCCCGATTATAACTGTTTGAATAAACCTAGAATCATTATCGGCATAATCCTTAACATCAAAAGTAGACTCTGGATTTCCCAAAACAATTGGAGA
>JAAZXG010000001.1:244-103227 GCA_014240255.1 Methanobacteriota archaeon | reverse complement strand
AGATTCCGAATTAAATGAAGAAGACTTGAAAGACTCAAAACAAAGTATTGTTGTTGATTCTAAGAAAAAATAATTATTCAATACCTAATTCTTTTCTATCTACAATAGTATATCCTCTGGTTTTTAGAGTATCTAAATATCCATACCAGTAAACTAGAATTCCTTGTCCATATAACTCAACATAGTCAGACACTTGTCCTCTATGATTCTTACGATGAATATATTCATCACCGAAACTAGCCTTAGATTCAATCCAGTTGTATTCATCTCCATGCCAAGACATAGGTTTCAATAACAGAAAATCGGGAGTCTTTCCTTCTACAGTTCCAGCTCGTAAATCGTCTTCAGTAAAATATTCTAATTTCTTTTCATCTAACCATTCGGCAATCAAATCTTCTCTACGATTTCCCTCGGCAGATTGCTTACTGTGAGATCTTGGTGTATACAACTCATCTCTACCAATAACTTCATCGAGTTCTTCTTTCAATCGTTCATTTCCTTTGATTAAATTAGTATCCTTTATAATTTCTTTAGTTCTTTTCTTTGAATATCTCATTTTTAGCATCAAGAAGTTGGCCAATAATATCGGTGGAAAATCAACATCTAATGCAATTTCACTAATACTCCTTCCATCTTTCCAAGTGTTATAATGAAGCCCAGCTTTGTCTTTTACTTTGTAGTGGTTTTTGATAGATTTACGTTGTAGGTATTGCGATCTAATTGCTCTTGTAGCATCATATGGTTGGTCTAGCTTGGCAGCTACTTCTTCAACACCAGTGTGTACGCCATATCCTCTATGTTTTTCAAGTTCCTCTATAAGTTTGTAATAAGTCTCTAAATTCACGACAAGCCATTGGGGTCACATAATAAGAGAGAGGGTCTATAGGAGCATATGGAGAATTTAAAGCAAATTAGAGAGTTGATGATTCGGAATTCTCTTGATGGTTTAGCTATAGTTCCAGGTCCTAATATGGCCTATCTAACCGGTTCTAAGTTTCATTTAAGCGAAAGACCGGTTATTTTTTTTATACTACAAAATGAGGCTACTTTCATTCTTCCTGAGCTTGAAAGTCCAAAAATATTAGACTTAGATGTAAATTTCATTACTTATGATGATAAAGAAGGTCCCAAACCAGCTTTTGAAAAGTTTGCCAAAACAAATAGTATTGCAAAAATGGGTATTGAATCTAGAATAATTCGACATCTTGAATTAGATTTAATGAATTCTACTGCTATCACTTCAGATGTTGTTGATGCGAGCAATATTTTTGCTAAATTAAGAATGTCTAAAAACCGTAATGAAATCGAACGTATGATTAAGGCTGTGAAAATTGCTGAAACTTCTTTAGAATCTGTTTTAGGCAATATTAGACCTGGATTAACTGAAAAGCAATTTGCAGCAGATTTAGTAATTGAATTATTACGTAATGGCTCAGATTCTGAGTTGCCCTTTTCTCCTATTGTAGCTTCAGGGATTAATGCAGCTAATCCACATCATTTCCCGAGTAATAAAGAATTTCAATATGGTGAATTGGTCATCATAGATTGGGGAGCTAATTTCGAAGGTTATTTTTCAGATATAACTAGAACATTTGCATTAGGTAGCAAAATAGATGATGAATTATTACGTGCCTATGAAGCTGTAAAACAAGCTAATGAATCTGCAAGAAGCAAAGCTAAGATAGGCGTCCAAGCAGGAATTATTGATGTAGCGGCAAGAAGTGTTATTGATGAATTAGGATTTGGTAAGTATTTCACACATCGAACAGGTCATGGGCTGGGTTTGGAAATTCATGAAGAGCCCTATATCAAGCCTGACAATGATTTCATTCTTGAAAAAGGAATGACTTTTACAATTGAACCCGGAATATACATACCTAATTTAGGAGGCATTCGTATCGAAGATGATATTTATTTGGAAGATTCTGGTGCAACTAGTTTAACAACTTTATCAAGAGACTTAATTACACTTTAAGAATCAATTAGAAGCTTGTTTTTTATTGTTATAATATGGATGAACCCTTTATAGACCAGTTATAGGCTGGTATCGTAATGGCAGACCCAGTTCCTAGCGGAGGAAGACGTTATGTCGTCTTGGCAGTAGTTATCATGCTCTTAGCAGCATTGCCATTTTCACCTTTAGTTGACTTTCAATCTTCACGGCATATAGATAATCAATCAGTAACTAATGATTCTAATTTACCAACTAAAGATAGTGATAATGATGGAATGCCCGATTGGTGGGAAATGATGCACGATTTAGACCCTTCAGATGCTTTAGATGCTTCATTGGATTCAGATATGGATGGTCATGATCGAAATAGAAATGGTGTTCTTGAAGAAGAAGAATATTTTACAAATTTAATGGAATATGAAATGGATTTAGTTGTAGGTAATAGTACTGATCCTAGAAACATTGATACAGATGGTGATGGAATTCCAGATGGATGGGAAGTTTACTATAATTTCAATCCACACCTAGCATCAGATGCAGATGACGATAGAGATGAAGATGGTTATGATGCAAATCGTGATGGCGATATGAGCCCCGAGGAAATACATACTAACCTCGAAGAATATTTAGCAGGTACAAATCCTTGGGAATTTGATACTGATGCAGATGTTATGTCGGATGGGTGGGAGCTATATTATGGATTGAATCCTACAAATTCAGAGGATTCATGGATTGATTCCGACTTAGATGGCTGGAATTCAAATCTAGATTTTGATTTATCATATGATGAACAATATCTGAATTATATGGAATTTTTGAATGATACTCATCCCTTTGTCTGGGATTCAGATTTAGATTCAATGCCCGATGGTTGGGAAGTTTATTTTGATTTAAATCCTTTGAGGCCAACTGATAATTTTGAAGATAAAGAGGGTGATGGTTTACCTAATGTTTATGAATATAATAATAGTTTAGTAAATACAGGTTGGGTAGATATTGATGGCATATTTACAACACGTCCTGATTTAAATGATACTGATGGAGATACATTATCAGATAATGATGAATTATTTAATTATTTAACTGATCCTACTAGCAATGATACCGATGGAGATGGAATGCCTGATGGTTGGGAAGTGAAATATGGTTTGAATCCTATTTCCCCTTTTGATGCAAATGGTGATTTAGATAACGATGGCTGGGATTTTGATGGGGATTTTTTCATATCCGGTATTGAAATATTTACAAATTTAGAAGAATATTTGAATGGCACTGATCCTACAAATAATGATACCGATGGAGACGGAATGCCCGATGGTTGGGAGACTTATCATGGCCTTAAACCTTTAGATCCTAGTGATGCTAATTATGATTATGATGAAGATGGTTATGACATTAATCGAGATGGATTTATGAGTAGTGTAGAGAGTTTTACAAATTTGGAAGAATTTTTGAATAATACTTCTCCTAGTAACAATGATACAGATTTTGATGGAATGGGTGATGGTTGGGAAGTTTATTATGGGTTAAATCCATTAGATGGATACGATGCAACTGTTGATAATGACTTAGATGGTTTTGATGAGAACTATAATGGAACTTTAGAGGTTGAAGAAGAGCATAACAATATTTTAGAATTTAAAGCTGATACTCATCCCTATATTGCAGATACTGATGCTGATGGAATGTTGGATGGTTGGGAATGGAAGTATGGTTTAAATCCCTTAAATCCACTTGATGCTAACGCAGATTCAGATGGTGATGGTTTGATTAATCGTCTAGAATACAATAATACTGCGGCAGGACCATATGTTGAAGTTGATGGAATTACATCAACACATCCAAATAATAATGACACTGATAACGACGGGTTGTTAGATGGGGAAGAAATAATGATTTATTTAACTGATCCAACTAGTAACGATACTGATGGAGATGGAATGCCTGATGGCTGGGAAGCTAAATATGGTTTGGATCCTCTTGACTCAGCTGATGCTTTATTAGATTCAGACAATGATAGTTTTGATTTTGATTGGAATGGAAATATAACTTCTTCAGAAATATATTCAAATTTATATGAGTATTGGAATGGTACGAACCCTATCAATGGAGATACCGATAATGATGGAATGCCCGATGGTTGGGAAGTACGTTGGAATTTTCAACCTTTGAATTCTAGCGATGCTTATGATGATTCTGATAATGACACTTTAATTAATTTGTATGAATATGACAATTCAAGAGTAGCAGGCTATGATGATAATGTTTATAGTTCTGATAATATAACTGGTTCTAATCCTTTACTAAAAGATACAGATAGAGACTTAATTTTAGATGGAGAAGAATGTGTTTTTGGTGAGGATGGATATGTTACCGATCCTTCAAATCCGGATTCAGATGGTGATGGGATGCCCGATGGTTGGGAAATGATGTACGATTTAGATCCTTTTGATCCATCTGATGGTGAGTTAGACTTAGATGATGATGGTTGGGACTTTAATGGTAATGGAACTATAGAGCATTGGGAAAAATTCACTAACTATGAAGAGTATTTGAATGGTACTGACCCTACAAATAATGATACTGATGGAGATGGAATGCCGGATGGTTGGGAGGGTTATTATGGCCTCAATCCAAACTCTGCAGACGATAGAGATTGGGATACCGATTCTGATGGTTATGATTCCAATTCCGATGGAGAGTTATCACCTGATGAAAAATTCACAAATTTTGAAGAATTCTTATTAAATACTAATCCTGTAAAAGCAGATACTGATGGAGATAACTGTACAGATGGTTGGGAAATCTATTGGAATGATAACAAACCAGCTAATGAAACTAGAACACTAAATCCTTTAGATGCAGTCGATGGATTTTTAGATTATGATGAGGATGGATGGGAAGATTGGGAAGGCGTTTGGCATAATTTCCCTAATTGGAGGGAAGAAGAGGCTCAAACAAATCCATGGAACCCAGATACTGACGGTGATGGTATGAGCGATGGATTTGAGGCTGATAATTGATATTTTTTTCTTTCCAAAAAATATTTGGCATACCTTTATGTATTAAGTTCGGCGATTCTTACGCGTGGGAGGAGAGATGAAGTTAACAAAATTTTTAGCAGTATTGCTGGTTTTTAGTATGTTATTTTCACCTTTTGCCAGTTTTCCAGTAGGGGCTTCAGATCCAAATGACCCTGATGGAGATGATGATAATGATTCAGATGGCTACGATTCTAATCGTGATGGAGTATTGTCTGATGAAGAGAAATATACTAATTTAGAAGAATATTACAATAATACTAATCCAAACGATGAAGACACAGATGATGGTGGTGCTTGGGATGGCTGGGAAGTATACTATGGTTTTAATCCTCGCAATGCATCGGATGACGCATTAGACAGTGATGCCGATCTCATAGCGAATAGTATTGAATTTTATTGGGATTCAGATCCTTTTGACAGTGATACCGATCAGGATGGAATGCCAGATGGATGGGAAGATTTTTATTCAGATAGGCTTCCTGATGGTTGTGGTTTGAATCCAACCGTTGGAAGCGATAAATTTGGAGATCCTGATGGAGATGGTTCTGATAATCTTCGTGAATATCAGGAAGGTACTGATCCGTGTGATGAAGATAGTGATGATGATGGTGATCCAGACGGTGAGGATCCGCCTCCAGTAGAGCCAGGTGAACCTCCAGGAACGAATCCAGATACAGGCGCTACAGATGGTAATGTTACTATTTACGAAATTTTTGATCCTGTTTTAGGAAGTCTCAAGCGTTGGTCTTCTCTCAATGCTTTGTATTATGATAGCGCTAACAGTAATCCATATACAATGTATAATTATGACACTACAAAGACTGAAATATTCCCTACAAATTATGAAGGATACTCACAAATCTTTGAGGGTTGGATCTGGATGGGTATTACAGTTACAGAATCAAGTTATACAATGATTCCTTCTGTATCACCAGATGCAGAAATAATAGATTATGATTCTAATGCTACAGGCGTTACAATAAAGTTTTTCAAAGATGGAGCTGATAATTATTATGTTCAGTCTAACCAAGAAGCTATTATTGATTTGAAATATAGAATGGGTACGAATGGTTCTTATTTTAATAGAGAAATATCAGAGGATTTGACTTTAGATGATATGCCTGAAGAGGTAATAATTCCAATTACAGCCGAAAGTGAAGTTAAAGAAAATGTTAAAGAATTTTTGCAATACAGGCATGATAATGGAACTATTGCAAACGAACCATTGTATTGGTTGTGGCCTGATAATGGCACTCCTGAAACAAATTTAGCTTTAATAATAAATAATTTAACTTGGTATTTCTCAGCATTTATCGAGGGTGACGGCGATGTTCCAGATCCTGAGCCTCCATGGGATGTCTATCAATCAATTTGTATAAATGGAATTGGCGCTTGTAGACATAGATCCTTTGGTTTCTTTGTAACTGCACTTGCACTTGATGCACCAACCAGATATATTTCTAATGAAGCTCATGCGTTTGTTGAAGTTTACGTTCCTGAAGATAATGAAACGTTTTCAACAAGTCATTGGAAGCGGATTAACTTAGGTGGAACTGGTGGAAGTAATACATTAGAAAGACCAGATGAAGAAGAGGATGATGGCGATACGTTTAATTTTGATGAAATGGATCCCGATGATATTGACAATATGACTGGTGATCCAGTTACAATAGTAATAGAAAGTTATTCACCAAATGAAGTAGATAAAGGAGAAATAATTAGAATTCAAGGATATGTTGAAGATGAAAATGGAACTCGTTTACCTAATTTCCCACTTGGTTTTGGAATGTGGGATGATGGCCATGATGAGCCCGCTTTTGAAATAGGTCAGAGTTTGACTGATAATGAAGGTAATTTTGATGCTAATTTGACTGATTTTTTAGCAGCTATACCTGGTGAGAATGAAATTTATGCAGCTTCTTATAAGCAAAGTTTTTTGGGCGTAGATGGACCTAAAGAAGTAGAAGTTTCTTCAGATACTGATTTGGTAATTAATGCACCAGAATCAGTTGGTAAGGGACAGGAATTAGTTGTTTCAGGAACATTGTTAGATATTGGTGGAGTACCTGCTGCAGGACAAACTATAGCTTTTGAAGTTTGGGAACCTACTTGGCAAGGCAATAAACCAGGTTCATTGAATTGTAATCCGACAGGATGGGCAAGATATAGATGTGATGTAGGTACTGCTGAAACCGATGATTTTGGTAATTTTGTATTTAGCTGGATAGTTCCAGAAGAAGGGCAACCAACTGCTGATGATAATTATCATATTGAGTCTTTTTTTGCAGGTTCAACATATCTCTATGAATCTAAAGTTACTACAGATTTAATAATACTTGAATCAACTGTAAATCTTACTGCAGAAATTGAACCAGTTAGAGAATATATTGGTAATAAATTCTGGGTTAATGGTACTGTTTCTGATGTTGCGGTGACAAATGGTAGTATAAGTGTTGAACTTGCAGGAATAGAATTAGCTTTGTTTTACGTCGTTGATGTTAATTGGACTACTGAAGCTTTAATTCCTACAGATTTTGCAGCTGGTAATTACACAGTAATTGTTTCTTTCAATAGTGAAAGTTCAACATTGCCTGATGAACGGGTAAATCTTAATTTAACAATCTTGGGTACGAGTAATATTATTTTAGATTCAGATTCTTTGAAAATAACTAGAGGTAAAAATGTAACTTTAGAGGGTGAGTTACAGGATCATTTAGGTCAACCGATATCTGAACAGAGTATCAGTTTAATCTGGAATGAAATTGCAATAGCAACAGTTACTACAGAAACCGATGGAGATTTTGTTTATACCTATAACATTCCATCAGATCATACTTTAGGTAATGTGACATGGTCTGCAGAGTTTATGGGTAATGATCTTCATTCAGGTTCTTCAGAATCACAAACATCAGTTATTTTTCAACAAACAGTTTTGTCATTAGAATCAGATAATCTACATTTCTATGCTGGAGAGAGTATGCTTGTTAGTGGTAGTTTAGCATTGGATAATGGCACTTTAATTCCAGGAACTTTAGGACTTTATTTCAATGATATATATTTGGAATCATTCCAAACTAATGGAACTTTTAGTTTTGAATATATTCCGGATTCAACATATCTAGATGTTGGTCTTCAGACTATTCAAGTTAAGTATTCAGAAAAAGAGTATAATCTTGCAGATACAGCATCAGTTGATGTTTATTTGCATAGACAAGTATTCATAACTACTGAAGAACAACAAGTTTTACGTGATACAACTATCCAAATCGAAGGTTTTGCTAGAGATGAATCCTCTTTTGGTATTGCAGGTCTTGAACTTTCATTTATTTGGGGAGATAACACATTAGATGAAACTTCAACTACCAATTTTGGCGGATCATATTCAAAAGAATATTTAATTCCTAATGCTCAGTTATTAGGTAAAGTAGTAATTCAGGTAATTTTTGATAATACAACTTCACCTTTCCATGATAATGCTACTCATGAAGTTGAATTTACGGTATGGTCAGAAACAGTAATTTATCTTCCAGATGTGGAAATTGTTAGAGGTGCACCAATCTGGTTTAATGGTACTATTTTCGATGATAGAGGTCAACCCGTTGAAGAAATTGAAGTAAATATATTTTGGAATGAAGACTATATTAATAGAATAACAGGAGATTCGAATGGTACTTTTAGTTTTGTTTGTGAAGAAGAGTGGGAATGTTCAGAATCTGATCATCCAGTTGGAATTATGCCTGTTGAACTTGATTTTGGAGGAGTAGGTTATTACCGTCCATCAAATTATATTGCAAATTATACCATATGGGGACACACCAATATTTCTATTAGTGATTTTTCAGAGGTAGTTATTGCAGGTAATAACGTAACATTTTCTGGATTTATAGAGAATGATTTAGGGGTGCCTTTAGATCGAGAGATTACAGTTCTTTGGGATGGAATAACAAGAACTACGATAACTTCAATTAATGGAGACTTTTCAGGAACATTTATACTACCTCAAAATACGTTAGCAGACAATCATACTTTATCTGTTATCGTCGACGATCAAAACTTTCTTCGAGGTTCTTCAGATAGTGCTCAAATTTTGGTAATGAGAGAGACTGAAGTTACAGTACAGTGGCTTGGCGGATTTAGAAATTCAAGTTCCATGGTATCAGGTTATCTCCGTGATGTAGTTGGTATTGGATTATTGGATCATCAATTGGAGGTTTATTTTGATGGTGAACATATAGGAAATACAACTTCAGGTGAATCTGGTATGTTTTCTTATAATATTTTTATTGATGAAAGTACTGAACTTGGTGAACATATTGTTGAAATTCACTTTGAAGGTTCTTATCTATATATTTCTTCTAGTTCCGATTCTAGTTCAGATATTCTAGCACGGACTGTATTTTCTTCTGAACCATTAGAAGTTTTACGTTTACAAGAATTCATATTGAGTTCATATTTACTTGATGATTTAGGAAATCCAATGGTTGGTCAAATGGTTAATGTTACTTTTGGAAATATTAAGTATCCATTAATTGTAGATCAGACTGGACTTGTTGAAAAGAATTTGACATTAACACCAGATTATGATTTAGGTACTTATAGTGCTTATTGGGATTATAGTGGTCATGATTACTATTTGCCAACAACACATCAACAAACTGTGACTATTATGGCTTTAACCAGTATTAGTATTGAGTCTGATGCCGATGTTATTGTTGGAGAGACCTTTGGTTTTAGCGGAAGAATAATTGATGATATGAATGAACCTTTGAGTACGAATCTCAATTTTTATTTCCATGGCCAATTTGTTGATACTTTATTGACCGATGGAGATGGTAAATTCTATTATGAATATAGAGTTCCAACAGATAGTGATGCAGGACCTAATGCTATTTCAGTTCATTATATTTCAGAGGGTTATTATCGGGCTTCTTCATCCACTTGGCAATTACAAGTTTATCATAATACTAAAATAGTCATGAATGATTTTGAGGGTATTTTAGATACTACAGTACCTATATCGGGTTATGTTTACGATAAAGCTGATCGACCAATAAGCAATCTAACTATCAGGTTAGTATTAGATTCCGGTTTCCCAATAGATGGAGTTACTGATAGTAATGGTAAGTTTAGCATACCTCTATTATTGCCATTTGGTTTAGAATTAGGTAATCATAATTTAACGGCTACTTTTGCAGGTAATAATTATTACATAAGCAACTTTACAAATTCTAAGATTTTTATTAAAGGTGAAACTCAAATATTTTTAAAAATACCTAATAGTTTAGAATATCAGCAGGCTTATTCTGGAGAAATAATTTTGAGCATGTATGATGGCACTCCAGTCTCTGGTGCTTCATTATTAGTGGACCTTGAACCAGAAGGAATGACTTTCATGGTCATTACAGATTTGAATGGCACCGCTACTTTTGATTCAATTTTTTCAGGTAATATGACTATTCCGATGGTTGTTAAGGTGACTTATACTGGTAGTGAAAATTACGTTGGTAATGAAATCGAGTCTTCAATAGTATATAGACCCCCAATAGAAGAATCTAACTATTCGTTTTGGATTGTGATGGCTGCATCATTAGTTGGAGCTTCAGGAGTTATTTTGGGGTGGAAATGGTATCGTGAAAGACATTTAAGAGAAATACAGCGGATATTAGAAGCTACAGCTTCAGCATTGGAAGCAAATATGGATTATAGAGATTCAATTGTTTACTCGTATAAAGAAATGTGTAAGATTCTAAATGGTTATGGATACCTAAGAAGGCATTTTGAAACAGTAAGAGAATTCCAACATGCATTACAAGAAGCATTGTCTTTAGATCACGATTCAGTAGCAAGGTTGACATTGCTCTATGAAGAAGCAGATTATACTACAAAGAGCTTGGATGATGATCACAGATTAAATGCAGTTTCGTCACTTCGAACAGTCATCCAGAGTTTGGATGATTATAGCAAGAAAGAGGAATAGATGGCCATATCTAGCCGTTCAGGTATAATATTTTTATTTGCTACAATTTCAGTTTGTGTTCTTGTTTTATTTCCAATATTACAAATGGTTGTAGAAAGAGATCCTCAACTTTCAGCTTATGATGAAGATTGGAATGATATATCTTATTTCAGAATGGCTTTAGAAGAACAGGATGAAACTTCATATAATGTAAGTGCTATTTTGTCTAACCCCGCTGTTTTAGATGAGGTAAATGATCCTTCTTCTACATTATTAATAATTGCAGGCACTGAATCGCCATATACCAATTTAGAGTTAGATATATTAGTAAGATTTATAGAAAATGGAGGCAGTATCCTAGTTTTTGGGGATTTTGATTATTCGAATACAATTGCAGGTTTGTTTGCGATAGAATATGTAGAGCATACACTGTGGGATCAAAATTATAGAGGGAATGTTTCTTTGATTGAAACTACAGCAACAACTGGCGTCGTTGACCAATCTTATAATTTATTGTTAAATGAACCTGTTGCAATTAAAGATCTTACTTCTCAAAAAGGTCCTAGTTATAGTGGACAAATGAATAGACAGACTATTATTTCAACGTCAGGTAGTTCTTGGATTGATTCAGATGATGATGGTGCAATTACTCCAGAGGATGAACCAGCACCACCCGGAGGTTTTGCATTAGGTATGCGTTTTAATCTGGGCCCTACAGACAAACCACTTGGTTCAGCAGTCTTTATTTCAGATTCTAGTTTAGCAATAAATGAAATGTGGGTGGGGCTCCCTCCATATCAGAATCAAAATTCATTATTTTTAAAAGATCTAGTCAAATCTATGATTGGTTCAGACGGTCTTGTTCTTTTTGATGAATCAAGGCATACACAGGATTCGTTTGGTGCTAGTTTATTTCAAGCTGGATTAGGTTTTTACTTTTTATTATCAGGTGAAACATTAATTCTTCAGGTAATAAGATTAAATGTATTAGTGGCAGTAATAATTCTCACTATGGCTTTATCTTTACGACAACCTGAACCACGACGCTGGTATCATATATTTGATATTAGACGACCTCGTCCTTTCCGTTCTTATGGTCATAATCTTGATAATGGAATTTTGGCTTTACAAGAAGTATTTTTGGAACGTATTAGGTTGAAATATCAAATTTATGAGTTTGATGACAAGTCAAGGAAGGACAGATTATCTATTTTACCTGATTTGATTAGGAATTATAATATACCCTTAGATGATGATTTTAAGATGCTTCTTGGTGCACCTACACAGATAAGGCCTCCTGACCTTAGAAGTATTGCTAAAAAGTTGAGTGCGTGGTAATTTGAAAGAAGAAAAAACTAAATCAAAAAAAGAGTTCTCAATAACTGAGACTGAAAAATTGGCTAAAACAATATCTGATGAAATATCGAATGTTGTTTTAGGTAAGGAAGCTACAATTGAAATGCTAATGGCTGGTGTTTTAGCAAATGGCAATATTTTATTTGAAGATTTTCCAGGTCTTGCAAAAACCTTGATGTCTAACACATTAGCAGATGCACTAGGATGTGAGTTCAAACGTATACAATTTACTCCAGATCTTCTTCCTGCAGATATTACTGGTTCATATTTTTATGATCCTGAAAAGAATAAGTTTACATTTAGAAAAGGCCCTATCTTTTGTAATATTTTATTAGCTGATGAAATCAATCGAGCGCCTCCTAAGACTCAAGCAGCACTGCTAGAAGCTATGCAAGAAAAACAAATTACTATCGAAGGAACTACTCATAAATTAGCTAGACCTTTTGTTGTATTGGCCACACAAAATCCAATTGAATATGAAGGAACATATCCGTTACCTGAAGCACAGATGGATCGTTTTTTAATCAAATTGAGTGTAGGTTATCCTGATGAGGACGTTGAAACAGGTATACTTCAGGGTCGTTCAGAGCGTAAACAAGATTCATTCAAGGTTAAGGCTAGGGCAACACCAGATAAGGTAATTGCAATGCATGATTCTATTGAAAATGTATATGTTAAGAAAGAAATAATGAGGTATATTGTAGAATTGGTTCAATCAACACGTAGAGATCACAGAGTTGCAGTAGGCTCAAGTCCTCGAGGAAGTTTAGGTCTTTTCAAATTATCACGAGCTTTAGCAGTTTTATCAGGTAGAGATTATGTAGTACCTGATGATGTTAAAAGAGCAACAATCCCCGTTCTTGGCCACAGAGTTATTCTAAAACCTGAAGCGCGAATACGTGGTGTTAAGATTGAAGAAATTCTATCTGAATTATTAATGACGGTTGAAGTGCCGGCAGTGACAGTGGAATAGTCTAAAAGATGTGGACACGTAAGGCAGTTGTCTACGTTGGTCTTGGAACGACATTAGTTCTCTTTTCACCCTTTATAGATAATCTTCAACTATTTCTTTTGGGAACTACAATATTGGGATTTGTAGCAGTACACAGTTTGGTTAATACGAGGCCTATTGATGTTAAGATAACCCGTGATTTTGATGCTGAACAAGTCTTTGAAAATAGTCCAGTTACTGTGGATTTAATAATTCAAAACAAAGGCAGGTCCGTTGGTTTTTTAGAAATATATGATAATTTACCTTCAGAAGTCGAGGTTGATAGTGGTTCGAATCATACTATTATTAGACTTCAAAAAGAGGAATTAGTTATCAATAAGTATCATCTTAATTGTAGACTAAGGGGACAGTTTAGGCTTGGCAATCCTAGCCTTAGAATTTATAATCCTTCATTCTTATTTTATTATGAAGCAGATGTTGAATCGAAGTCAAGTTTGGTAGTTTTACCACAAATGGAACAGATTGATGGAGTAGATCTTTCAACAGATTTCCCTAAAATGTATCAGGGCGCAATGCCAATTCGAAGGATAGGTACAAGTGGTGAATTTTATGGTATAAGAGAATATTCACCTGGTGATGATTTTAAGAATATTAATTGGAGAGTTTTTGGAAGAACACGTAAATTAATGGTTAATCAATTTGAAAGAGAAGATATTTCAGATATAATGCTTGTTTTAGATGCTCGTGAAATTACAGGAACAGGTACTGTATTACAAAATCCTTTAAATTATTCATGCAGGGCTATAGCTTCACTTGTAAGTTATTTTTTGAGAGCCCGTAATAGAGTTGGTTTAACCATCTATGGCGAAACTGTAAAAGTGATAAATCCAGATACTGGTGAAAGGCATTTGTATAGTATTTTAACCGCTTTAGCTGAGGTAAAGGCTAAGGGTGCATTGGGCTTACATACTATTCTTGGAGATTTACGTAATTTTACTCCTCGCTCACCAGTAATGGTAGTTTCTACACTTGAAAATGACTCTACTAGTACGGAAGCACTTAGAGAAATTACAGCTAGAGGTTTTAAACTTACAATAATAGCTCCAGATACGTTGAATTATGATAGAGATTCTAGAATAATATCTCCAACTGTTTATTTTACAGCTTCAGCCTCATTAGACAACAAGATCACAGAAGCTCGGTCACTTGGAGCAAGAGCTATGCGTTGGGACCCTGAGACGGTATTGTCTACTTCTCTAGCTGAGGTGATTCGTTAATGAGGACAATCAGAAGTTTGTCTTTTATGCAAGCTATAGCTACATTTTCTCTTATGACTTGTTTAGGTCTTGCATATGTAATTAATCCAATTGAAGATTCATTATTTTTTAAGGCGATAAATACAATGGTGGAAGGCATTTATCAGAAGGAGGTTTTTAGTGAATTAAATAATTCTATTGTAGCTGGAATGCTATTGGGCCTTTTTACAGGAACTTCGTATATTTTTTTGAGTATGAATAAGAAAATATACGATTATTTTCTTTTATTTATTTTTGTTTCGACCCTTTTAATATTTATATCTTCATTTAGAGGATATGATTCATTTCCTTATCATGTCACACAACAATTATTTTTATGGTTTTGGATTGGAATACCCATAACTGTAGGTATGGTAGGGATTTGGCAAAATTCAATTGGTAATCAAGTTATTTCAGCTTTCTTAATACTTGTAATGCCTATTGGTTTAGTAGGCAATACAAATGATCAAATTTATCCAATACTTGGTTTTGTCTTTTCTTTTGTATTATATCTAGAATTAAGTTATGGACATACACGATATAGTCGTTTAGCTCGCGTTATGTATTTTTCTAAAGAATTTGAAACCGTTTTACAGTGGTTTTTAACTACATTAGTATTAACATTAGCTTTGACTACAGCCTTGACTTCAATGGCCTTCCTCTTTCATGACTTCTTAGGTAGTATTCTTCCTGACAGTTTTAGTAATTCTATCGAATTTAATACAATATATGGACAAGCTTTATCTGTCCTTGTATTTTTTATGATATGGGCCGTATTACAAACATTATTCTCACGTGGTTATTTAGCACGTCAAGTTGAAGATTAGGTATTTTGAAGACCGAAACTTCAAAAATACACACCTCTGTCTTTACTTGTATGGAATCTCCATCAATTCTAAAAAATAGTTACAAACATTGGGAAATTACCAAGGATTTAATTGATCAGTGTATTGATATCACTCTTAATTTAAGCCAGAGTGGACATCCTGGAGGCTCACGTTCAAAGGTTCATGGAATGCTTATTACTCTTTTATCTGGAGCAATGCGATGGGATATTAGAGATCCAACTAAGCGTTTTGCAGATAGATTTGTTTTAGTTGCAGGGCATGATAATCCAATGGTATACGCGACCTTGGCTGTTTTAAATGAGTCATTAAGAATAAAATATAAACAGACTAAAGATCAAAAATATTTAGTTAAGAATGGTGAAGAGTTTCAGCTTATTTGGGAAGACTTACTAACTCTTCGTCAGAATAAAGGTTTACCTGGACATGCGGAGATGGAAGGTAAGACTCTTTTTTTCAAATTTAATACAGGACCAAGTGGTCATGGTTCACCAGCTGCAGCAGGTGCAGCTTTAGCTCATAAATTAGCAGGTACTGAACAGGTTAAGGTCTTCGCTTTTGAAGGTGAAGGTGGATTAAGTACTGGAGTAACTCATGAGACGCTTAATTCTTCATGGGGCCTCGGCCTCGGAAATATAGTATACTATATTGATTGGAATGATTACGGGATTGACAGCCGTCCATTCAGTAACATAGTAAAATCGACTCCACAAGAATTATTTGAAACAAGTGGATGGCATGTAGAAGGTACTGAAGACTGTGAAGATTGGGCTTCATTTACAGAAGCTTATTATGATTTATTAGTTACTAATTCGAAATCCGATATTCCTAAAATGGTTTTTGCAAAATCACGTAAGGGGCGTGGATATCATAAGTTTGATGAAAAATCACATGGAGCACCTCACAAGCGAAATTCTGAATTATTTTGGAAAACAAAGGATGATTTTTCAAAGAAATATGAGATTTCATTTGACAACTTTGGTGAAGAATCAGCTTCTTCACGTGAAGCTCAGGTAAAGCAAGCAGCTTCTTATTTCGAATCTGTAATTTCAGTTCTTAATGATAATCAAGAATTAGTTGATTATTTAGCAGATAGACTTGTTGAATTAGGAGATTCAGTGCCTTCTGATATAGATAATTCTAAATTTACTAAATCTAATCCATTGAACGATAAAGCATTATTTGACTTCCATAATTATCCAAGTGATTTATTTGCTGAAGCTGGCACTAAAGCCCCAAATAGAGTTGGATTTTCTAAAGTAGCTTCTTGGCTTAATTCACATAGTCGAAAGAATTATGGGCGTCCTCTTTTTGTTGCAATGTCTGCAGATTTAGCAGACTCTACGAATATCTCAGGTTTTTCTAAAGGTAGAGATGGAGTAGATGATTTGGGTATGTACGACAAACATACTAATCCTAATTCACCATTAATGCCACAGGGAATTACTGAGTTTGCTAATGCAGGTATGATGGCAGGTTTATCAACAGTAAATTTTAATGAGGATACATTAGAAGATTATAACGGTTTTATTGGTTCATTTAGTACGTATGGTTCATTTAGTTATTTGAAATATGGAGCTATTCGTTTATTCAGTCAATTAGCTCAAGATTCACAGATGAAAGTTGGTAAATTATTGTGGGTTGCTGGACATTCAGGCCCTGAAACTGCAGAAGATAGTCGAACACATTTTGGTATCTTTGCACCAGGAGTTACACAATTATTTCCAAACGGCCACATAATCAATTTACATCCGTGGGAACATAATGATGTTGCTCCAGCTCTTGCTGCCGCACTTTCAACAGATGTCCCTATTGTGGCCTTACATTTGACAAGACCTGCAATTGATATTCCTAATAGAGAAGAGTTAGGTATTGCGAGTCATTTTGATGCTTCGAAAGGAGCTTATTTGATTAGGGATTACGACGAGAGGCCGCATGAAGGTGTGATAATTGTTAGAGGGACTAGTTCTACCAATACGATTGTCTCCATTTTAGATCAAATAAGTTCAAAATATAATGTAAAGATTGTATCTGCAATTTCATGGGAATTGTTTCAACGGCAGGATAAGTCTTACAAGAATTCAATCATTTCCGAAAAAGAATGGTCAGATTCTATGATCGTTACAAACACAGGTCTTAGAATAATGAATAATTGGATTTCAAATCGTATTGTTTCTGAATATTCCGTTTCTCCTGATTGGGACAATAATTGGAGAACTGGCGGTACTTTAGACCAAATAATAGATGAGGCTCATTTAAGTCCACGTTGGGTTTTGGAGGCAATTGATAAATTTACTTCAGACAGAGAAAGTAGGTTAGAAAGACTTAACAACCAAGTTCCAGACTAAGATTCATGCCATATTCAAATTTCCCGGTAGCAGTCGTTGACAATGGAGGTCAATGGACTCATAGAGAATATAGAGTACTAAATTATTTGGGTTGTCGTGCTGAAATAGTGTCTAATGTAACTCCAATAGATGATTTGGAAAGATTTAAGGCACTTATATTGTCAGGAGGTGCTCCAAGAATTGAAACTGAATCTGAGGCTTTAGGTTTGACATCAGAGTATATTGATTCACAAAAATGGCCAATTCTTGGCATTTGTGTAGGGCACCAATATATGGCAAATCATTTTGGTGGAAAAGCTGGTCCAGCAGATATACCTGAATTTGGTTCTTCACTTCTAACTTTAATTGAGGAAGGTTGGATTTTGGCTAATTTTCCTAAGGAATTTAATGTGTGGGAATCACACAACGATGAAGTTTATGAGATACCTGAAGGATTTAGGTTGATGGCCTCTTCAGATGCTTGTCAAGTTCAGGTTATTCAACATGATACCTTGCCTTTTGCAGGTGTTCAATATCATCCCGAAGTTGAGCACACAGAATATGGTTCTGAGCTATTTGAAAATTTTCTTAATAAAGCCTTAGAGTGGAATAAATAAATATTGTTTTTTTAATAGAAACAGATAGGTCACATATATTTAACTGGGTCTCTTTGGGAATGTATGGCCGATATTATTGCTAGATTGTTTAGTTTAGGGTCCAAATTACAAGATCTTCCAGAAGATAAAGAGAAAGCTATCAGCGGATACGGATTTTATGATTGGGGAAAATCAGCTTTTGAGACTAGTGTCACTGTAGCCTTGTTACCAGCTTGGTATGCATTTTTATTTCTTGAAGCTAATGGCCTAACTGCAACTTTAGGTTCAATTACTATGACTGGGGATGCCATCTGGTCTTTGTCTGTGGCTATTGCTACGTTGATAGTTGCGGTAGTTAGTCCTCCTTTTGGAGTTATAGCTGACAGGCGCTTGATCAAGATTAAATGGTTGAAAATTATGACTTATATTGGTGCTGGAGCCACCTTCCTTTTGGCTTTTGCTCCATTCTTTGGTAATGCTTCTTGGATTTGGCTTATGGTAATGTTTCTTTTAGCTAATATTGGTCTTAATGGGGCTGGAGTTTTCTATAATTCTTTGTTGCCTCATTTAGGTAAAGAAGACGAAATGGATGACATTTCCAATCGGGCTTTTGCTTATGGATACTTAGGAGGTGGCATACTATTACTAATTCATATGGGATTATTTTTGACATTAGGTGCATCCATAATACCTTTCTGTATGGCTACTGCAGGAGTTTGGTGGTATGGTTTTGCTCTTTTGACATTTATGTGGGTTCCTGAACCTCCTATAGAAAATGAAATGGAAGCTATGAAGTTTAGAAAAGCTGCCAAGTTCGCAGTTAGTGAAGTTACCCAAACATTAAGAGACATAAAGAAATTTCCAAATTTATTTTTGTATATGCTTGCTTATTTCTTCTTTATTGATGGCATAAATACTATTACTGCATTGGGTGGTGTTTTTGGAACCACGGTTCTTGGCGTTACAACTACAGAACTAATAATTACCATTCTTGCAATACAATTTGTGGCAGCACCTTCGGCTGTAGCTTTTACTAATTTTGCAAATAGAGTTGGAACTAAAAGAGCTTTAACGGTTTCTATTGTTGGTTGGGTCGTTTTATGTTTTGCAGCACTTGCTTTTGTTCCTCTCGAATTAGAAGAACATGATGAATTCTTTATTCTTTATGAATGGAATGAATCAGATGAAGTCTATGATGTTCATGTTGATTATTATACTCCCGAGATAGCACAAAAACTAGATTATGGTGATAAGGAATTCAATGAGCAAGCATGGGCAGAGGAGTGGAAAGATTTTCTTCCACTAGAATACAGTGCTAAGACGCAAACTCAGTCTTGGAATTATGGTGAGACCGTAGATGATGAATGGGTTAATTTCACTAAGAATATGTCAGGTATAACCAATTCTGAAATAGAATCTTTTTTGATTTCAATAGATGATACTCGTTTTAGTGTTAGTATATTGGGCGGAGCTTTAGATGGAGTTAATAATGTAGGTATAGATCATCCTTCAGATCTCGGTGATGGTTCTATAGATTTTATTCCTGCATGGGCTAGAGATAATATATGGGAACCATTTGGTTTGACTGTATTTTTACAATTCTTACTTTTAGGAACAATGATGGGAACTTTACTGGGAGGTTCTCAGGGTCTCTCTAGAAGTATTTTTGGACAAATTATACCTGAAACAAGGAGTACTGAATTCTTCGGTTTCTTTGGATTCTTTGGTAAGGTTGCAGCATTTATGGGCCCTACTCTTTACTTTTTCATGGCAGTCATGTATGACAGTCGTATGGGTATTTTCAGTATTGCTGTATTATTATTAATTGGATTGATTTTATTATATATGGTTGATATTGATGCAGGTAGACTTGATGCTCAAGCTGAAGATAAACGCCTCCGTGCAATTAAGGCCTCTCTTAAAGAGGATTTAATAGACGAGTAATTAGGATGGGTCCTGCAAAAAAATTCATAGAGAAAGCTAATAATTCAATAAAAGAGTTTAGGGAAAAAGCTAAGGAGCCTAAAGAGCCCATAACTACCAAAGCTTCAATGTTTAGTATTATTTCTTGGGCTTTTTATGATCTCGGAAATACGGTATTTTCAGTATTAATTGTTTCTTTTTATTTTAGTTTATGGGTTTTGAGTGATGAAGTAGGAGGTACAGATTCAGATTATGCATATGCAAATGCTTTGTCGATGGCTTTAGTGTTTATGACTGCTCCAATCATTGGAGCACTTTCAGATCAGTCACGTAGACGTATGCCTTTCTTATTCTATACGACTCTTCTTTGTGTAGCTTTTACAGCCTTATTAGGTTATGAAGGCGATGGATGGGATAAACGTACAATATTGCTCGTTTCACTTGGTATTTTTGTTGCAGCTAATTACTTTTATCAAGCAGGATTAATATTTTATGATTCAACTTTAGCTACAATATCAACTCCCGGAAATAGAGGTCGGATTGGAGGTATTGGGATTGGTATAGGATATATTGGTTCTTTGATTGGAGTAATGGCTGGTTATTTTCTTATAGAAGTTTTAGGCCACCCATTTCAGTCTGTTTTTCAAGTAACAGCATTACTTTTTTTAGTTTTTGCAATACCTTGCTTTATTTTTGTTAAGGAAACTGAAGAAGACAATTTCTGGCCTGGTTTGATGGTTATAATGGCTTTATTGTTCATTCTTAATGCTTGGTTAATTGGAGGTGTTATGAGCTATTTGTTGTATGGGGTTACTGTAATCTGTCTTATCGGTTTTATTTCTACACCATCAACGCCTTTGTTTAGAGATGGCTCAATTATAACTGCAATTGGAGGTACATTTACTCAATTAAAGAAAACATTAGGTATGCTTGATCAGTTTCCAGGTCTTTCTAGATTTCTTGTTGGGCGTGTTTTCTATACTGATGCTGCAAATACAGCAACAGCATTTGCTGCAATATATGTTAGTGAAGAATTTGGAATGACTACTGCAGATATTGTAAAATATGTTTTAATTGGTATTCTTAGCTCTATAGTCAGTGGTTTTCTTTGGGGATATTTAGTTGATATTATTGGTCCTAAAGTTACACTTAACATGGTTTTATGGGTATGGTTTGCTACATTTACTTTACTCATTTCCACCGTATGGCTTGGTTTACCAACTTGGATGATATGGATTGCTCCATTCCTGGCAGGAATAGCATTAGGAGGAACTTGGTGTGCAGATAGGCCATACATGCTAGTATTGACACCCCCGAGATACATAGGGCAGTTTTATGGCCTTTACAGCATGGTTGGACGGTTTGCCACGATAATAGGTCCTCTTTCTTGGGGAATAATAGTAGATGGACTTGGTTTGGGAAGGCCTGCAGCTATTGGATTCTTATTTTTCGTAATGATAATTGGATATATTATTCTACAAGGCGTAGAAGATACACCTAGAGAATGGCCACCTGAGTTACAGGCAGACTATGAGCCAGAACCTCCACGTGGAGCTATTGGAAGGTCACGATAACCACTTTAACAGATATCTTTGTAGTAATATTATGGAACGCCGTTTAGATCACTATTTGGAAAGACTAGTATCACCAGATTCAATGACTTTTTACAAAGCAGTTTGTGAATTTGCTGAAGATAGAATAGAACCTAATTATCTCAATTGGGAACGTAATCATGATTTAATTCCAGAAGATATAATTGAGGAAATGGGTCAAATGGGGCTTTTCGGAGTTACAGTATCTGAGAAATATGGAGGTCAGGGAGGTAATCAACTAGATTTGATTTTGATGGGTCTGGCTCTTGGATATCATTCTCAATCTTTAGCAATAACACCTGGTGCAGCTATGTCTTTAGGTGCTAAACCTTTACAATTATTTGGGACTGATGCTCAGAAGGAGGCACATCTTCCTGATTTGGCAGCTGGAAAAAGAATGTTTGTTTTTGGTTTATCAGAACCAGGTCGAGGTTCCGATGCTACTAATCCTCAAGTTACAGCTAAGAAAGATGGTAATAACTGGGTTATCAAAGGAGAAAAGTGTTGGTCTACAAATGCAAAATGGTCTAGTCATGTAGTAGTTCATGCAATGACAGATCCCGATTCTAAACCCGGGCACAGGACTACTTGTTTCATAGTGCCAATGGATGATTCAAATGTATCTTATCAGGAAATGGCAGGCAAAGATTTATGGAGTCAATCCTCGACGGGATCAATTACTTTCGATGATGTTCGAGTTTCTGATGATTCAATTCTTGGAAAGGAAAATGAAGGATTCAAAGTAATGGCTCAAACATTGAATGGTGGACGTTTATTTATTGCTGGAATGTCTCTTGCATCCCTTGCATTTGCTTTAGATAAATGTCGGAACTACTCACAGGAAAGAGAACAGTTTGGAGTTCCAATTGGAACTTTTCAACGTGTTCAAGATGTAATAATTGATATGGATATAACATTAGAGCAAGGTTTGACTTGGTTACTTGATCTTACAAATAGATATAATGACAATACATTGGACAGAGAATCAGCAGCGAAAGTTAAGATTGAATGTTCACGAAAAGCTTCCGATCATTTAACAATGGCAATGGAAATTTGTGGAGGTGTATCCTCATTAGATGAATTTGGGTTAATACGCCATCATAGAGATTTGTTTGTTTGTAGAGTTGGTGAAGGTAGTAATTTTGCATTGAAAGGGTTTGCAGCTAGACCTTTAATGCCAGATATCACTCTTCAATAGGGCCGTAAAACAATTATAGGGAACTAGTATTGGTTTTAATGTGGAGTTCGAGGAATTAGTCTGTTATAGTCAAACGGTTATTCTCATAATTTTAGGAATAGGATATTTCATAAACTTTAGAAATAAATCCAAACAGCCTCAATCAAAGGTCGAAAGAAAGTGTTCTTTATGCGATTATATAATATCGGATGAGAAGGTTAATTATTGTGCTAAATGTGGTAATATGCTATCTCATTCTGAGGGTTTATCTCTAAGGAAATAGCATTCGTAATGTTTTAAGTATCGTAAGTTGTCTATGACTTTAATGAAGCATAGAGATATTTCTTTGTCAGATGATGAACAAGGAGTTTGTAGTACTGTAGGTTGTGGAAAAACACCAAAGCGTTCAATACCTCGGAAAAGAGTTGAAAAGACTGGTAGCTTGAATCTTCAAGGTTCTAGTCGTAAGACGGCACTTTGTACAGACTGTTATCGTATTTTCAAAAAATCATCTAAGAAAGATAGAACTATGGAGTCTTTAGGTCGATGAGTACGGCTTATACAATATTTGAAGCTGAATTTAAATCTTTTTATCGACGTAGTACACAGTCTCTCAGTAAACGTTTGTTTGGTACAATTATAATTTCATTGTTAGGTTTATTATTTTCATTTGCGTGTATTCGCCTTGTTAAATTCGTAATAGATAATCCTGAATCATTCCCTGAGGGATCAAATGAAGGATATGGCACTATTTTAGTAATATTTTTCGCATTATTTACCTTACGTTCTGCAGGTATTACATACCGTAGGATTATTAAATCAAAACGCATGGAGTTACACCTTGTTCAGCCTATATCACCTCGACAGATTATGTTTGGAATGTTTCTTTCCATTTTAGTTCCAAATGTATTACTGGCCTCTCTTTTACTTTTTGTATTCTATACTGGAAATCTTGTAACAAATTCCAATATTGATTTAACAAATGAGTTTTTGGAATTATTCATCCTATTTACAATATTATCTGCTTTATCTGGTTATATGTTTTCTATTGTAGGTGCTCTTCATCCATTCTCTCGTAAAATGACTTTTTTGGTTACACTTTCACCCATATTAGTTGTTTTGATGTTAATTGCTAATGTATCACATTCTTATCCTGATATGGCTTTAGCGATTACATTTAGTTGTCTCTTACTTTTATTGATATATTTTTACAATATGGATCGTATATTTATCGAAGCTTTAGAATCTTATAAAATTAATTCATCATCACATAAGAACCCTATGCGTTTTTTACAATTCAAATGGTTGCGTTCGGTATTAGGTAATAGAGTATCTTCAATATGTTCTAAGGAAGTAATATCTTCTATTCGGGAAAGGGATGTCTTGAGTTCAGCTTTTTCGACATTTTCGATAGCCTTTATTTTGATATTTTGGTGGTTTAAGATGGGAATTCCCACTGAACCTGTCGGTGATTTACCATTAACATTGTATTATCCCGGAATGCTTGCAATTAGTCTGTACATGGGTGCCTTACTTCAATGTACAATGTTGGGTTCAACTATGCTTGGTGTTGAAGGAAAAAGATTGTGGATTATGAAATCAAACCCTGTTGAGTCTTTATTGATAATGAAGGGCAAAGCCAGTGCCTTAATCATGATGGCACTACCTGGTTTAGTAGCCATTTGGCTCCCCATCTGCATTCTTGCAGCCTTTCCAATAAAGGTAACACTTTTTTTCGGCGAATGTCTATTGATAATTATTTTTTGTAATACCGGTTTGGGTATATGGGCCGGTAGTGCTTTTGCAAATTTTGACGAGAGTGATAGAGGTAATCCTGATATTTTAGTTCAATTTATGTTGATGGGAACATCCGCCTTATTTTCTTCAATTATTTTAATTCTTCCAGCTTCTGTAATGCTTTGGAATCATAATATTGGTTTATTTGCAGGTTTAATATTCATTTTTGTTTCTTTTGGAATACTGCTTGCAGGTATTCGAGCAGCTTCTTCTTCATATAAATCTATATTCATAGATAGCTATGGTGTATAGTCCGCCGAATAGGATAATAATAGCCTTTCCATACTAAGTTGTGGTACTGGTTGCATCCGAGGAAATGGAATCTTATTTTCGAGATTTAGAAGAGAAAGCTGACGCTTGTTATTCAATAGTTTCTAAAGCTCGTAAAGCTGGTTTTGATCCTTCAACAGAAGCTGAAATACCAAGAGCTAAAGATCTTGCTGAAAGAGTTGAGGCCCAAGTAGGTCCCAAAGGAATTGCACCTAGAATTCGAGAGGTTGCAAAAGATAATGATAGAGAGACAACAGCACTCATTATAGCTAAAGAATTAGCTGCAAAATTAAGAGCTGAAAGTGGCATAGAATTTGCCCTAGAACAAGCAGTTAGAACCTCCTTATCAATCCTCACAGAAGGGGTTCTTGTGGCTCCTACCGAAGGCGTTGTCAAGATAAGTACTTTGGAAAATAATAACAATACAACCTGTGCTTCGATATACTATGCAGGGCCAATTCGTGCGGCTGGGGGAACAGCTCAAGCATTATCAGTTCTGATAGCTGATGTAGTTAGGAGAGAGTTAGGCTTAGATGCTTATATTCCAACACCAGCTGAAATCGAAAGATATAAAGAAGAAATACCCTTGTATAAAAGAGCAGTTAATCTTCAGTATGTCCCAGGTCCCGACGAAATAGAGACAATTGTAAAATCTTGTCCAATTTGTATTACTGGTGAAAGAACCGATAAATTAGAAGTTGCAGGTAATAGAGATTTACCAAGGGTTGAAACAAATTCATTGAGAGGTGGTGCTTGTTTGGTTTTGGCTGAAGGCCTTTGTCTTAAAGCTGCTAAAGTCCTCAAACATGTGGATAATTTATCGATTAGTGGATGGGAGTTTCTAAGAACTTATACAGAAAAAAAACGTAGTTCTGCCTCAGGTAATGTCAAGGAGCATAAATATCTCAAAGACGTTCTTGCCGGTCGTCCAATTTTTGCTTTTCCTGATAAGCCTGGAGCTTTTAGGTTACGATACGGTCGTTCACGTACTTCTGGCTTGGCGTCTATGTCTATTCACCCCTCTACAATGTTAGTTGTTGATTCTTTTGCAGCTATTGGTACTCAGATTAAACTTCAGCTTCCCGGTAAAGCTACAGCAGGCAATCCCTGCGATTCAATAGAAGGGCCTTCAGTTTTGTTGAAAGATGGAACATATATGAGATTAGATGATTATGATTTAGCTAAGGCAAAAGTTAATGACGTTGAAAAGATAATAGATCTTGGGGAAATCTTGATACCTTTTGGAGAGTTTATTGAAAATAATCATCCATTGCAACCTTCTGGATGGTGTCAAGAGTGGTGGACTGCGATTGTAAAAGAGAGCAATCTAAAGGAGTACAGTGGTGAAAACGATTTCAAATCTATTTTTGATTATTGTTTAACTAATAAGATACCTTTACATCCATTATATACCTATTATTGGTCTGATTTAGGAGTTAAAGAAATATTAGACCTTAGAAGTCAATTGATTAGAAATAGTGAAAAAGTTCTTGCAAATAAGTTTCCGTTAATGTATAAAGAAATTTTTATTAGACTAGGTCTTTTTTATAAGATAAATGATAATTTAATAGTTTTAGATGATGGTTATGAGCCTTTAATCAAGCAATTAGGATTAAAGAAAAATGAGGGTTCTATTGAATCTTTTTGTGATCCAAATGAAACTGATAACACTCTTGAATTAGTTTCTTATTTATCTGGTATTGAAATAAAAGATAAGGCACCTACAAGAATTGGAGGAAGTATGGGGCGCCCTGAAAAGGCTAATGAAAGGCGTATGAAACCACCACCTAATGTTCTTTTTCCTTTAGGAGAAGCTGGTAGCAATCAAAGATTGATTAATACGGCCCTTAAATCTAGTACAAATAATCGTGGATTTTCACAGGGTCTCTCAGGTAAGATCGAACTTAACGTTCAATTGCGTTACTGTAAAGAATGTCATAAAGAAACAGTTTCATTGAATTGTTGTAATTCTTTGACGATGGTTAAGGAAGATCCAAGAAAGCGAATAGTTGACCTTTCTGAATTGGTTACTCAAGCACTAAATAACACTAAAATAGGTATATTGCCTAAAATTAAAGGAGTTAAAGAATTAAAAACTGCAGATAAAATTCCTGAGAGTATTGAAAAAGGTATTCTTCGTGCGCAGAGAGATTTACGAGTTTACAAAGATGGAACCTTACGCTATGATATGATTGATTTACCAATAACTCATTTTTATCCAAGAGAAGTTGGATTAACTCTCGAAAAAGCTAAAGAATTAGGATATTTGAAAGACCATAAGGGAGAAAAATTGACTTCAATTGACCAGTTATTAGAGCTTAAGGTCCAAGACTTAATTGTTTCCGAACGAGCTGGAAATTGGTTGGTTAAAGTTTCAAATTTTGTAGATGAAGAATTGTCAAGATTATATAATCAAGAGCCATATTATAATCTCAAACCTAATTCGAGTCATAAGGAGTTGATTGGTAGTTTGTTAATTTGTTTAAGCCCTCATACTTCTGCAGGAGTTTTAACTCGATTAATTGGTTTTACAACTGCTAAAGCTCAGTATGGTCATCCTTTTTTGCATGCTGCCAAAAGGAGAAATTGCGATGGTGATGAAGATTCCATAATGCTTCTTTTAGATGGCCTATTAAATTATTCAGATAGTTTTGTTCCAACCACTAGGGGTGGTACTATGGATATTCCAAGAGTATTATCAACGCGTATAGATCCAGCTGAAATTGATAGTGAAGCACACAATATTGAATTGAATACGTCTTATCCTTTAGAGTTATATGAAAAGGCTGAAGAAAAGTTAGCTCCGAATAAGGTTGTAAGCCTTTTAGATCTTGTTTCTAATAGGTTAGAAACAGAAAGTCAATATGAAAATTATGGTTTTACTCATTCATCTTCAAGTATCAATATGGGTCCTTCTGAATCTCGTTATGTAACATTAGGTTCAATGAAAGAGAAAGCACTAGCGTCTTTGGTCTTAGCGTCTAAAACAAGGGCTTCAGACGCTACTTATGTTGCCGAACAAACTATTGAAAAGCATTTTATCAGAGATATTATTGGTAATTTGCGCTCATTTTCTACACAGGGTGTGAGGTGTAAAAAATGCACTAAGAAATATAGGCGCCCTCCATTGAAAGAAACCTGCGTTTGTGGAGGTAGTCTTCAATTAAATATATCTCCGGCTTCGGTTGCGAAGTATCGTAAAATAGCTACAGAAATTTCTGAGAATTATGGGGCCCGTTCTTTCATAAAGCAAAGATTAGAACTCGCATTTAATGCAATTGAAGATACTTTAGAAAATGAACAAATCAAACAAATGGACCTTGGGGCATTTCTTTGATACACATAATGGATACTGTTAAATCGACTAATAATTGGTTATCTGATTTTTTCTTAAATATTGGAGATTGTGTTTTAGCAATTAAGCAAACGGAAGGGAAAGGACGTCGGGGCAATAGTTGGAATTCAGAGTTAGGCGGTTTATATTTTACATTTGTTTCTTCAAGCAATAAATTCTTACCTTTTATTACCGGATTAAGTGTATTAGAATCTTTAGTAGATATTAAAGATAAGATTAGACTTAAATGGCCTAATGATATACTTCTTAATGGAAGAAAGTTAGGAGGGATTCTTTGTGAGAGTTATGGTAATTATACAATAGTTGGTCTAGGTCTTAATATTAATAATAGTGTATCTATATCAAAAACTATTAATCTTAATGATATTAATTATGATTTAGATAAATTAGATTTTATTTCTTTATTCATGGTTAACTTTAATGAAAACTTTAATTTATCTCCCGAGAAAATATTAGATAAATATACTAAAGTAGATTTTTTAATAGGTAAAAATATAAATTGGAATAGCGGATCTGGAATTGTTAAATCAATAGATAAAGATGGTTCATTAATTGTTGATACATCAGATAAAATAGTTAATTTATATTCTGAAGAGGTTAGTATTGAGAACTACTGAATCTATCTTTGATAAAATGTTGACAGATTTTCATCCTGTAGTAATATTACCTAAAGATTATACCGTTTTAGATTTAACTAGGAATTCATGGAATTCACCTGACAACAAGTTCAGTATAGGTAAGTATAATGAATTGCGTCCAAATATGTATACTACAAATATCTTTGGAGGTAATCGTAATATCCACATGGGAATAGACATTGGAGGCCCTGTAGGAACGTCTTGTATGTCCTTTATGGATGGTGAGATCTCACATTTTGGCTATAATCCAGAGCCTGGTGATTATGGTAATGTTATAATTATTAAGTATGTAATTTCTAAAACAATAGTTTGGGCCCTGTATGGGCATCTTGATTCCTCTTCTATAATCAATAAATATATTGGGCAGAATGTAAAGAAGGGCGAAATTATTGGTCGGTTTGGTAATAATCAAGAAAATGGAGGGTGGGAGCCACATCTTCATTTCCAACTTTCTCTTATCGAACCAGCTACTCACGATCTTCCCGGTGTTGTGTCGTTAGAAGATAGAGTACAAGCTTTACTTGATTATCCTGATCCTAGATTAGTATTAGGTTCACTTTATTGAAATGACTAATAAGTTTTTAATTAAGCTATTTTATAGACAATTATGAGAGTTTTTTCAGCCGTCATTATAATGTCACTTTTGTTAGTGTCTGGATGTTTAGATAGTTTGAAAGACCAGATAGTATCCTGTGAGAACATTACTGGCGATTGTAAATATGAAATTTTACAGGATAATGTGTATTCAAAATTACATATTGAAATTAATTATGTTACTGATAATTCTCCAGATTCAGATGCTATTGATATTTTGAAGAAACGAATTAAAGAGGTTTCAGATAAGACTTCTATTACAGTTAGTCAGAGCGCATTTGGTAGTACTGATAATAGTTATTCTTTGGAAGAAATAGTTAATATAGAAAAAAATGAACGTGAAAGATTTAAGAGCGGTGATACTTTTGTTATACATATATTATATCTTAATGGAGAATATCAAGATAATGATAAGACACTGGGTTTAGCATATACGGGTTCGTCTTTTGTTTTATTTAAGGAAAAAATAGAAGATGCTTCATTCCTATTGATATCTCCCACCGATATTGAAAAATCGGTAATTGTGCACGAATTTGGCCATTTATTAGGTTTGATAAATAATGGGTATAAATCGCCCCATGATCACGAAGATTCTCAGCATCCGAATCATTCAAATAATGAAGAGTCTGTTATGTATTGGGCAATAGAAAGTCAGGATATTGGTAATCAACTTGATGGAGAACCTCCTAATGAATTTGATGCTGATGATATAGATGATTTACGTCTTATAAAAGAAGGCAATCTATAGTGAATTTCATTCACTGGAGGATTACTTTTAGTTATATGTTGTTTATGGCATTATTGAGCCATGTACCTCAAGATGATTTACCTTCCAATTCAACGCTCGAATTTAACAATATAGATTATTTTTTCCATTTAATTGAATATGCCGTCTTGGGCTTTTTACTATATCGCTCTTTTGATGAGGATGAGTCTTTCAGTATTTCTCCAATTATTGGTTCTATTATCATTGGAATTATATTCGCAATTACAGATGAGTTACATCAGGCTTTTGTTCCCGGTAGGAACATGTCATTTGCAGATTTATGCTTTAATTTTATTGGTGTAAATATAGGATTATTCGTGTCATTTCAAAAAAAGTTAAATTCTCCTTAATCTTCTTTTAACAACTTTTTTTCTTCGAGGTACGGGGTTAGTTTCGAATGTCACCCATCCGGTCCCTTTTTGCGTGCAATTTGGTTCTTCAGAATAGTCTGTAGCCATGATATTTTGCGCCGAGAAAGATTAGTTTATATAGTTATCCTCGAAAATAGTATAATTCTTTGTCAGGTGATGAGAGTAAGCCCCTTTCTGTTAACCGGAAACCGGTTGGCGACATTTAGCTTTGCTTCCTACCTACCGCTCCCGAGCAGGTCTATGCGGTTACTTGGAATTGCTCCAGCAGGGATGTTCGTTTCATCAAATTCTTCACCGATGTCACGTCCTAGACGATCATTCCATATGGTGAGACTGTGTCGTTTCTGTTTCATTGCCAACCCTCTCGGGCCCCTTGCGGCTGCTTTGCTCATGGAGAGGGGACTTTCCTCAGCTCGAGGCCGTCGGTCGCCCTTCATCTCCTGACATTATGGATTAATGTAAGTAGAATATATAATTCACGTTTATGGTAAATCCTTATTTAGGCGTAATATTCGCAAAATAATGACTGGTCAAGATTCAAATGATAAAAATGTGAATAATATGGATTCAGATTATCAAAAATCTTATGATAAATGGAAGAAAAATGTGCTAGAGCCTTCTCTCAAGAAAAACCCAGAAAGATTAAAAGAATTTATGACCACATCTAGTCAAAAGGTCGATAGATTATACACTCCATTGGATAACTCTAATATAAATTTTGAAGAAGATATATCTTATCCTGGTGAATTTCCATACACTAGGGGTATTCATTCGACAATGTACCGTGGAAGGCTATGGACTATGCGTATGTTTGCAGGTTTTGGTTCGGCCGAAGAAACTAATACACGTTTTAAATATCTATTGAATCAGGGTCAAACAGGACTCAGTACTGCTTTTGACTTACCTACTCTTTATGGATATGATAGTGATTCACCACTGGCTGCTGGAGAGTTCGGAGAATGTGGTGTTGGTGTCAGTAGTCTAGAAGATATGTCTTTATTATTCAAAGATATTCCTCTTGATAAAGTAACCACTTCAATGACAATTAATTCTCCAGCAGCTATGACTTGGGCAATGTACATTGCAAATGCTGAAAATCAAGGCATTCCTAAATCTAATCTTGGGGGGACTATACAGAATGATATTTTGAAAGAATATATAGCACAGAAAGAGTACATATTTCCTCCACTACCATCAATGCGTTTAGTTACTGACACAGTTGAGTACGGAACAAAACATATGCCTAAATGGAATACAATATCTATTTCAGGATATCATATACGTGAAGCTGGATCAACTGCAGTTCAAGAATTAGCATTTACACTTGCAGATGGTTATGCTTATGCCGATTGGGCTATTGAAAGAGGTTTGAATATAGATGAATTTGCACCACGATTTAGTTTCTTTTTCAATGCTCATAATGATTTCTTTGAGGAAATAGCAAAGTATAGAGCAGCTAGACGTATTTGGGCAAGAGATATGAGAGATAAATACGGAGCTAAAGATCCACGTAGTTGGACTTTACGTTTCCATACACAAACTGCAGGATGTAGTCTTACAGCACAGCAACCAGAAATCAATATTGTAAGAGTGGCAATTCAAGCAATGGCAGGTGTTTTAGGAGGAACGCAGTCATTACACACAGATTCGATGGATGAAGCATTGGCATTACCTTCCAAGAAGGCAGTACAAATTGCTCTAAGAACACAGCAAGTTATAGCTCATGAATCTGGAGCTGCAAATGTTATTGATCCATTAGGAGGTAGTTATTATCTCGAATGGCTTACAGACGATATGGAAAGACAAGCCAGAGACTATTTTGATAGAATAGACTCTTTGGGTGGCGTTGTTCCTGCAATAGAAAAAGGATTTTTCCAGAAGGAAATTGCGTCTGCAGCATACAAATATCAGCAGGAGATAGATAACAAAGATAGAATAGTTGTAGGAGTTAATCAGTATAATTCTGAAGAACAAGTCGAAATACCGATTTTAGAAATGGACCCTGAAGGTTTTGAAAGACAATGTACAAGATTAAAGAAATTGCGTAATTCGAGAGATAAAAGCAGACACACTGCTGCCTTAAATGCAATTGAAAAAGCAGCTGAAAGTGATGATAATTTGATGCCTCATTTTATTGAAGCAGCCAAAGCCAAAGCAACATTGGGAGAAATGTGCGATGTTTTACGTGGTGTTTTTGGTGAGTATAGAGAAGGTTCAGATTTCTAGTATTAAAATATGTATTACATAATCGGTTTAACTGGAAGAAATGCATCAGGAAAGGGGACAGTCGCAGATTTATTAAAAAAGCGTAATTTCATTTATCATTCACTTTCCGATACTTTAAGAGAAGAATTGAATAGTCAAAAGATGGAAGAGAGCAGAGATAATCTAATTTCTATTGGTAATACTTTGAGAAGTCAAGGAGGTCCTGGTGTTTTGGCTGATTTAATGATAAAGAATCTAATTACACCTGGTAATCATATTGTAGATTCTATTAGAAATCCATCAGAAGTACACTCTCTTAGAAGAGATTATTCAGTACATAAGTTCATTTTAATTTCAATTGATGCCAATCCAAAAATACGTTTTAAACGGTTAATGAAAAGAAATCGTAAAGGTGATAGTCAAAGTTGGGAACAATTTATTGAACAAGAAAAGTTAGAAGAAACTAGTGAGGATCCTAATAAACAGCAATTATTTAGTACAATTAAAGAGGCAGATTTTGATATTGATAACAGTGGAAATTTGATAGATTTAGAAAAAAAATTAAGTTTGATTATTGATAGCTTATAATGTCATTTCATATGTTGCAGTCAATAAAAACATAAATACTATTGGAAGTAAGTGAAAAGCCATTCCAAATGCTACATTTACAGCCATCCATCTTCCTGCATAATTATTAGGCATTTCCATAACTTTATCCACAACTGTATTAGTAGTGTCAACTACTTTTCCTGCAAAATAACCTACAAATTTAGCAACTCTTTCATGCGGTAATGCCTCACTTCCTTTATCTCGTGAATTCTTTAACCAGTCTCCCATTTGTAACATTCGATCAACCATAGGCCTGTATTTTGCAACATCTACGCTAATCAATTTCATTGCTAATTTCTTTGTATCCCATACTCTTCTCCAATCTAGATAACTATGACCCACAAAGAATATAACAATTGCAATTATTTGCCAATCTGGAGTCACATCCCAACCAGGTGGCTGCAATTCTTTTCCAAATACTTTGACAACTCCATTTTGAGGTTCAAATATAACAAATCTCATTATGGCTATTGTTGCAGGCACGAATAATCCAACAATAAATTTAGCAGCAATAGAGTATCCTTTTGGTATTTCTTTTAGTCTTTCAAATAACCATTTTAGATGATGCCCATGTATTCTTATTGCTTTTATAGCTGGCTCACCCAGAAAAATAAGTCTTTGTAATATGGGTATGAATATTAGAATATGAAAGTATAATTCCCACGGCGTGTCCCAACTAAAGTGCTCGGTGAACATTTTATTATTCTTAGTCAGAGGAGGGTGTTAAAAAAAGGAACCAATAGGCCATTGTGGCAAAACAGAGGGGTCGTCGTTCAAAAAAGCAAGAAAACATTGCACGAACACGTATAGAACAATTGTTCAATTTGGCATTAGATTATTCAAATAAAGGAAATGATAAAGAATCTAAAACGGTCATTGAGTTAGCCTTATTGATTAGTAAGAGATATAATCAACGCTTAACTAAGAAACAGCGCCTGAAAATATGCCGTAACTGTAATGTATTTTTTAATTCCAAAAACTCAAGGAATCGCTTATCGCCTAAAGGATGGAAAGTAATTACTTGTTTAGAATGTGGTAAGTTAACAAGATTTGTGAATCCAGATTAATTTGAATCTATAGTCTTTTGTTCAAGCTCTTTTCTATATTCTTCTAATTTTTTTGCAGTATTATCATCTGATATTGAAATCATTCGTAATGCAAGCAGTGCGGCATTTTCACCTCTTCCAATTCCTACTCCTGCAACAGGTACGCCTGGTGGCATTTGAACCACAGATAGTAATGAATCTAAATTTGCAGGTGAACTACTTGAGGCACAAGGTACTCCTATCACAGGTTTTAGGGTATGAGCTGCTACAACTCCAGGTAATGCAGCAGATAATCCTGCTAGGGCAATGAAAACATCCGCTTTAGCTTCTTTTACAATATTTACAACCCGATCGGGAGTTCTGTGTGCCGATGCTACGTAAGTTTCATATTTAATATCAAATTTTTCTAATATTTTTTCAGCTTTCTTTGCAGTAGGTCTGTCTGTGGCAGATCCCATGATGATAACAATTTGCGCCATGTTTCGGGAAAAGGCCGTGTTATAAGGAGTATTGTCCTGTGTCAATCTTTAAGAGTGGGCGTTAGTGCCGAATTGCGCCCGGATAGTGTAGCTTGGAATCACAGAAGCTTGCGGAGCTCCAAACCCGGGTTCGAATCCCGGTCTGGGCGCCATATTCTTTTAATGGGCAGTTAGTACCAAGATAGTTGACAATGATCACTAAATATCTGGTAATTGCAATTTTTATAGTAACTATTTTTTCCCCTTTTGCTCAGCCAAATACTGAATCTACAGATATACCTCTGGAAAATTCACATCTTGTTGATCCAAGACTGAGTTTAGTATTTTCAGATCCTTCTAGATCTGAAGAGTTAGGTTTATCGCCAGCGCCAGTTGGAAAAATAAGTTTGATAGCTCAAGTTGATACGTTGAGTCATAGTCATAATGAATTTATTGAGAATTTAGGAGGAGAAATAACTTCAAGTTTTTCTAGATTTGATACTATTGGTTTTCTTTTACCTTTTGAAAATATCCCTGAAGTGACCTATCTTTCTGGATTGATTTGGCTTGAGGCCGATGTTTTATTTTATCCAACCTTGGATAATAGTATAGATTCAATTGGTACTAATGTAATTTGGAATCAATTTGGTTTTAAAGGTGAAGATACTACGATTGCAATTCTAGACACTGGCGTAGATTTCGATCATGAATCACTAGATGATTTAGACGACAATCCAGACACCGATGATCCAAAAATTGCAGTTGATTCTAATGGTATGCTCGGTTTTTATAATGCGAATACAGATTTAGAGTATCCTGATGAACAACCTCATGATTCAGGCAGCCATGGAACGCACTGTGCAGGTATTGCAGCAGGAACTGGTGGGTCTAGCGGTACTTATTCAGGTGTAGCACCTCAGGCAAACTTAGTTGGTGTAATAGCTTTAGATGGAGGTTCAGGGGATGAACAGGATCTTTTGAGAGCTGTAGATTGGACCATACAGAATAAAGATCGTTTTTCTATAGATGTAATGTCACTTTCACTAGGGGGCGTTATTACTATTCCCGGTGCAACTAATACTGGTTCTTCTTCAATTTCACAAGCGTTAGATACGGCTGTTGAAGCTGGAATTGTTACAGTAGTAGCTATAGGAAATGGTAATTTAGGTATTGCAGCACACCCTTCTTCAATTTCATATCCTGGTGATAGTGAAAAAGCAATAACAGTGGGTTCTGTGAACGATGAGCATAATAGAGAGATTTATTCTTCTCGAGGCCCTACTGGGGATGGAAGATTGAAACCTGATGTTATGGCTCCTGGCGGTGCTATTATGTCAGCTTCAGCTGGTTCAGGTGATGGGTATGTGTCATATTCTGGGACTTCAATGGCTACTCCACATGTTGCAGGTGTTGCAGCACTATTAATTCAGGCTAATCCGAATGTTGAACCTACGCAGAATTCAGATTACGTTAAACAGATATTAAGAGAAACTAGTGATCATAAAGTTCCTTTAGACATTGATTGCGGTGAGCTTTTTACTCCAAATAATTGCTATGGATGGGGTACAGTAGAACTAATCGGTTCAGTTTCTCGCGCTCAAGATTTGGATTCCACTATGTTTGATGGAGTTTCAGGTATCCAATCACAAACAAATGAAACATTTAAGGTATCAATGGAGCATACTATGACTGAATATACTAATAGGGGAAAAGATGGGGGTACGATTCAGAATTATTTTAGCGGTAATGCATTACCAGATGAAATTAAATATATAATAAAATATTCTAGTTCATGGCCTAAGCCTTCAAAATTTACTATTGATTCGAATGCAGCTTCGGGTGTTGACTCTGAAACGAATATCAAATCAGTTGTAGAAATAGATGATCAATGGGTTATTGAAGCTAGTTTCAATTATACTGGTCAATTAAGTTCAGGCTCTATTGCGACTAATTTACCTGAATTCAACTTAGACATACAAGCCCCTAGTTTTGATGATGTTACTAATGTTAATGTTAATTATTTTTTGAATGATATGCAAGCTACAAGTCGAAATATTGCCGTTTCTTCTTTTACAGATCTTCCTGATTTGTATATTGAAGAATTATTAGTTCCTAATTCCATTTCTTCAGGTCAAGAAGTAGTAGTTACAGCTCGAGTTGTTAATGATGGTCCCGGCCCTGCTAGATACTTTGAAGTTGATTTTTATAGTGATGAAGAAATATTTCAGACAGTTAAGATTTCAAATCAATTACCTTCAAATGAAGCAACAAATATCCAGGCTAATTGGATTGCTGAAGAAGGAAATCACGTTTTGAAAGTAGTAATAAAACAAGTTAGTCCACAGGATGATGATACTTCAAATCAAGAATTTCAAATTAGTGTCCAAGTTGATAGTTTTGTTGACTCACAATCTCCTATGGTGTTCATAACTGAACCATATCAGAATGAGGTTGTTTCTGATTTGGTAATTGTTAAAGGGACTGCTAGTGATAATAATAATGTAGTAAAAGTGGAGGTACGTGTATCACCTAATGAATGGCAAAATGCTAATGGTTTCCAAGATTGGGCTTGGGCATGGAATACGAGTCAAGATCTCAATGGCCGCTATACTTTAGAAGCTCGTTCTTTTGATGGGTTTAATTATTCAACTACATATTCAGTTGATGTTGAAGTAACAAATGATGGAGCCAATAGGAGACCTACGGCTTCGATAAAATCTGATGTTAATGAGGTATATGTTGATGATAAAATCATATTTTCAGGAAATAGTTCATCCGATGATTCTCAGATTTTAAAATATCAATTTAATTTTGGTGATGGTAAAGAAACTGGCTGGCTATCAGATTCTTGGGTTGAGTACTATTTTGAGGAAGCTGGTGAATATGAGGTAAACTTACAAGTTGAAGATGATGAAGGAGTAAGGTCTTCTTCTGCAGCTTCTATAACAATAAAAGTTATTGAAAAGCCACAAAATAGTAAACCAGTAGCAGTTATTAGTACTCCTCAAGTGGACAGTATTTACCAAAGTAATTCAAATATTCAATTTTCAGCACAAGGTTCTTTCGATCCAGATGATGATGAACTCCTGTTTACTTGGTCAAGTAGTATAGATGGTCAATTCTATGAAACATCAGACTTATTCTTTCAATTTTCTCTAAGTGAAGGAATACATCTTATTACACTTACAGTTTCAGATTCATATTTGTCCGATTCAATTTCAACAAAGATTACAGTTACTGTATCAGACGAATCATTTGACAATAAAGATCCACTTATGCCTTCATTGGGTATTATTCCAGCAGTAATTTGTTTAGTATTAACTACTTTTTTTATTAGACGCAGATTTTAGTTTCCACTATATTCAACTTTTGAAACTTCATTTTCCCAAAGCACTAATTTTACAAGTGGTTCTAATTTAGGAGTTAGTTTATTCCAAATCCATTCAATTAAAACTTCACTGGTAGGGTTTTCTAAGCCCTCAATTTCATTAAGATAGTTATGGTCGATTAGTTTATAAATAGGTGAAAAGCTTTTTTCTATTTCATTAAAGTCTAAAACAAAGCCACTTTCTTTGTTCATTTCACCTTGAATGTGAATTTCTAATTTGAAGGCCAATCCATACAGATTACTACAAGGATGTTCTTTAGGAACTTTTGTTAGTCTACGAGCAGATTCAAAACGTACTATATGGACAAGTCTATGCATCTAAAGTTCGATTACGTCTCTTGGTTCAGGCATAATCCATCTTCTTTGCTTATATTTCTTTAGAATTTCAGTTTTATCTTTACGTAGATTTCGATTAACATGTATTAATGCCATTTTCTTTGGTCTAGCCATATCATCTAATCGTTCTAATTGTTGCATTGAACAATGTGTTTTAGTTCCAATATTGATTGTTTCACCTCTTGGAGTTTGAACAGTTCCATCCATAGTATATGCATCGTGAACTAATAAATCCGCATTTGTGTAAAGTTTTGATGCAGTTGGTGTAAACATTCCATCACCTGAGTAACAGAATACTTTAGTTGGACTTCCGGCCTCAAGTCTTAATCCAAGATTTTGTACTGAATGCCTAGTGTTTACAACCCTTAGATTCCAATCATCCCATCTGTGGGATCGCTGTAATTCTCTGAATCTTAGTGTAAATGTTAGGTTTGCAACCATTCCGGGATAAGCGAATTCCATTAATCTTTCAACATTTCGCTGTGAACCTACTGGTCCAAACAGATAGAATGGCCTTGTTCGTCCATCTTCTTCCATTCTTTTCATCAATGCAGGTAACCCGAAAACATGATCTGCGTGGAAATGTGATATAAATATTCCATCAAGATAGTCTGGCCTTTTTGATTGGTGCCACACTGAAGGTGGTGCTGTGGCTCCACAGTCTACTAACATTCTTCTTCCTGCAGCTTCTACTAATATGCAAGTATGCGTATAATCATCATCAAAAGCTTCTCCGACTCCTAAAAAAGTAACTTTCATGCTACTCCTCCGTTAACGAATTTCGTTGATATGTTTAATTTTGGCTCATCTTTCAAACTATGTTTCATATTCATTATTTTCTCACCTTTACAAAAATTGCAGAACTGGAATCTGCATACGTTGTATTTTTTCCAGACAGCCCAATTATATAAAATTAATTCATAACCTTTATCAAACAGCAGTGTAAATTCATCTATTTCTTCTTCTAAATCCTTCTAAATATTTGTAAACCGATCCATGTTCAGAGCCAGCTAGAACCATTGAAACCGCCACTTTTGAAGCTTCTAACCCCTCTAAATCAGAAATAATTGATACAGTATGCCCCTGTATTGCTAAATCACATCCCGTCATCTCTTCTATAATTCGTCTGGTTTTACCTTCACGTCCAATAAGTCTCCCTCTAATAATTCCTAACCTTTTCTTTGAACGTCCAACATAATCTCTTATGTCTACTACTTCTAAATAATAATCCATTTCTAGCAATTTATATGCCTTTTCAGGATTGAATCCTCTTCCGATAGCTCTGGCTGCACTAATTAATTGTAGTCCTTTGAGTGGGTCTTTCACATTTTGTTCAACAATTTCAATCATACCTTCTTCAGATTCAATCATTAACTTACATCCACTTAATTGTTCGAGCTTTTTCTTTGTTTTACCGTTAGGACCTATAACTGCACCTACTCTGGCCAATGGTACTTTTAGATAATTCATAATTCGAATATCTCCTTTTCTAATTTAGGAATTTGTTTTTTCCAATAACGGTACATGTTTTTCATATCTCTCGTGTGTAATTCTTTGTACAAGGGATGTCCCTCAGGCACAGCTTGTCCCACGTCTATGATATAAGGTTTTTCTCTTACATTCAAGATGTTGTATTCGCTAAGATCACCATGGCTCAATTTATTTGTACGATATAATTTAATAGATTTTAGCAAATCATTTAAAAATTCTTTTGGTTTGCTAGGTATTATTTCTCTGATTGTAGGATATGGTCTGTATCTCCATCCCATATATTGCATTACAACAATGTTTTTATGAACATGGAAAGGTTTTGGTACTTTAGTTCCACAGGAGTACATTGAATGTAAATTTTTATATTCTTTTTGTGCCCAAGTAAATACCCTCTCACGATGGCTGTTGCCACTACTCTTAAATCTTGGATCACCTTCAATATATTTTTCAAGTTTTCTAAAAGTAGCTGTGTTTTGTCTATAAATTTTGACAGCTCGGTTTCGTCCATCAAAGGTTTTTGCTCTGAATACATTAGCTTCTTTGCCCGTAGCAATAATATTTTCTAATGTTGCAATTATTCCTCTACTGAACATTTGCTGGATGTTCTTTAATGTATTTTCATCAAATACATCATCAATTGTTTTTCTTCCATCTCTATCTTTAGATTGAATAGTCCGTCCAATATTCCAATCTAAACTTTCAATATTAGTTCGCATTATCAGTAAATATCTAGTATTTCCGGTATTTTACCTAATCTCTTTAAATTCGATGTTTGAGTAGGAGTATATCTAAATCTAACATCTGCTTTACTATCTTGAAATGACCAAGGAACTACAATTAGTAAGTCATTTTCTCTTACCCACATCCGTCTTCGGAGCTTTCCAGGAATGCGCCCCATTCGTCTTTCACCATCTTCGCAAATTAATTGTAATCTAGAACCACCTTGGAATGTTTCAGCTACTGCAAATATTTCACCTTTAGGTCTGTATGGTAATTTTACTCTAAGATTTGCTTCATCAGGTTGAGGCTGATTTTTCTTTGATTTTTTCCCTTTCTTTTTCTTAGGATTATTAGCTTTTTTCGTTGTATCTTTCTTAATTTCTTCGACCTTTTTAGTTTTCTCTTCTTTAGATACTTTTTCTTCAGAATCTATTTTTTTATTTTCTTCTTCTGACGATGTCACATTGGTGTTCTATACACTTCCCATATAAGATTGCCGCCCGAGTTCTTATGGCACCCTTCCTAATTAAGTTATAATGAGTCTGCGTAGAACTCCACTTTCTAAACAACATATAGAACTTGGAGCTAAGATGGTTGATTTTGCAGGATGGGAAATGCCAATACAATATAGCAGTATAATCTCAGAACACAAGGCAGTTAGAGAGACAGCAGGTATTTTTGATGTTTCTCATATGGGTCAAATATTTGTGAAGGGACCTGATGCAGTAAAATTTCTTTCATATATTACAACTTGGAATATGGAACGTCAAAAAGATGGAGACTGTCGTTATTGCCATATATTAAATGAAAATGGTAATATCATTGATGATACTATCGTTTACACAATTAATGCTAATGAATATTTATTAGTTCCGAATGCTTCTAAAATAAGTGAAATAAGAGATTGGTTGTTAAATAATTCAAATAATTTTAATATAACTATTGAAGATTTATCTGATATTTATTTCTGTTTAGCACTTCAAGGACCTGAGGCACCTAGATTACTGGGACAGCATCTTAACACTTCAGTGAATTCGTTTCAATTAAAAACACTGAATGAGGTAATAGTAAGTGGCACAGGGTATACTGGTGAATTGGGTTGTGAGCTTATGGGTCCTTTAGATCAAATCGAATTTCATTGGGAAGCTTTAGTGGATATGGGAGCAATACCAATAGGTTTAGGTGCTAGAGACACTTTACGTTTAGAAAAGGGGTATCTTTTATCAGGTCAAGATTTTAAAGGACTGGAAACTACATTAGAAACAAATTATGCTTGGGTAATTGATTGGGATCACGATTTTATTGGGCGTGAAGCCCTCCTATCTCAAAAACAAACTAACTATTCAAAACTATCTGGTGTTTTATTAGAAGATAGAGGTGTTTTAAGACCTGGTTGTTCCGTTTATTATAATGATAATAAAATATCTGAACTTACAAGTGGTTCTTTATCACCTATTCTTCGAAAGGGAATAGGATTATCATATCTTGATTTAGATATTGGTTCAAAGATAACTATCGATGTCCGCGGTAAGCACTTAAATGGACGTGTAGTGAGAACGCCATTCCTATGAGTGAAGTCCCTGATAATCTGTCGTATACTAAGGATCATGAATGGATGTTTATTGACGACGACGGTAAAGTAAGAGTAGGCATTACAGATCATGCACAAGATGCATTATCTGACGTAGTATTCGTAGAATTGCCAAAAATTGGCTCTAAATTCTCAGAAGGTGAGGCAATGGCTGTAGCTGAATCTGTTAAAGCTGCAAGCGATATTTATGCACCAGTTTCAGGTGAAATCGTTGAAATCAATGATAAGCTTGAAGAGTCTCCTGAGTTAATTAATGAATCTCCCTATGAGTTTGGTTGGATGGTGACTATTATTCCAGATAATAAATTGGAAAATGCATTAGATTCTGAATCGTACCGGAAATTAATTGATTAAGCATCTCAAAGTAGTTGCTAATCAAGCCCAAAAAGCTAAAATATTTTTAGAGGACTGTAATGCTCTTAATGATGGTTTTTTACCTATAAAAGAGGATGGTTTTGTTTTTTGGCCATTAAATTTTGAAGTCGAAGGCGAAATTATTGAGCGTGAAGGCTTATCTTCTAGTCGAGTTTCTCGTGACTATCGATTGAAACTCCCATTAAATTTAAGGAATATTGCGCCAAGAGCTTTTGACATATTTGGAAGTATAGCAATATTAAAATTAAATTCAGAAATTATTGAATTTTCAGATATAATATCTAAATCTTTGTTAGATTCTAATCCAAATATTGATAGAGTTGCTTTGGACATGGGAGTTAAAGGTGAATTTCGTATAAGAGAATTAGATATGATTCAAGGTGAATCAAATTTTGTTGGAATTCATAAAGAGAATGGTTTGAAAATAAAAGTTGATATTTCTAAAGTTTATTTTTCACCTAGATTAGCCATGGAACGGAAACGTATTGTTGATGTTGCAATTAAAGGTGAAGATATTTTAGATGCATTTGCAGGAGCTAGTCCTTTCTCGGTAGGTCTAGCTAGAAAGGGTTGTACACTTACATCTGTAGATTCTAATCCAGAGGCTGAAAAGTGGTCGCATGAAAATTTTGCTTTGAATGGTATTAAACGATCTGAATACCGATTTATTACTTCTAAAATAGAGGATGTGATTTCAGATTTGGGTATTTATGATCGAATAATAATGAATAACCCTACAAATCCTATTCCTTATTTAGAAGGATTAAGTTCTTTATTGAAGTTAAATGGTTTTATTCATCTATATAAAATAGTTGAAAAAGATGAAGAATTTGAAGTTGAAAATTATCTAAGTTCAGATTTCAAATGTGTGTCCAAAAGAGTAGTTCATCCCTACTCGCCTCAAAGTTCAATGATGGCTTTTGATATAACTAGAGCTGTTTCTAATGTCCGAAATACAAACCAGTAAGTTTTTATATAAGTTTACTAAAAACTGGGATTTCTTTTATTAAGACCACGCGGATGACAGTAGACTGTTTCTACCCCGGTAGAGATAGTATTAGGACAAAACGCGAAGGTGTGCAAAAATGAACATAAACGTAGCAGAGTCATCCTCCCTCTATGGGAAAATGACAGCAATTCTCGTCGTAGTGTTGTTAGCATTCAGTGGTTTCACAATGAGTGCTTCAGCAGTATCTGACGATGAACAAGACAGCGAAGTCGCCAATGGGATAACCCTTGGTGAAGCAATAGAATCGGAATCACAAGGTGTAGTTGAAGTAATCTCTGAACTCAATACCGTTGTTCCAGGGCAAGACTCAATATTTGTTATGCCTACGGAAGACGGATCATTTGCTCCGGCTAAACAACCAGCAGGAGAAGCAAAGGTATTGATTGTAGATGATGATGGTGAAAATTGGATGTCAGGCCCATGGCTTGAAGCCTCTCACATTGCTACAGCTTTGAATGATGGTGGTTATTCATACGATGTTTTCCGTGCAGGAAGATGGGGTGGAACTGCTAAAGAATTACCAGGTGGAGATGCAGGATTATCCTTAGTGGATGATTATGAAGTAATTATTTGGTATGGTGGATGGAATACACAAATAATGTCTAGTTCAGAAACTAGTGTTTTAGAAGCTTATTTAGATGGTGATAATGGCCCTGATGATGATTTTTCTACAACAAATAGAAATATGTTTGTTTCTACTCAAATGAGTGATTGGTTTGATGCTAATAATGGACAATTCCAAAATAATTATATGCATTCAGATACATACTACTCATCTTATATTGTTGTTGATGGAACTTCAAACCCAATGAAGGGTGTTGAAGGATCTATTTTTGAAGAAAAAGAATATGCAACCGATACAGCAGGTACTCATTACCTTGACAGACCATGTGGTAACAAGCCGTATGATAACACTGCAACCGGAGCTTTCTGGATGGATTCTCGTAAGAATGCAGCAGATGGTCACGAGTATCATGCAGTTCAATTCCCTGTAGATGGATATATTGGTCCACAATCACACAAAGCTTTCATGTTTGCAGATGAAATTGGAGTATTCAATAAAAGATCAGATAGAGCTGATTTATTTGCAACCGTTCTTTCATGGATGGGTGTAACAAAAGAGCCAACTCAGAATGTAGACATAGGTATTGGTGGCGTTAAGATTCCTAATCACGTACAATATTGGCGTTCAGTTGAAGCAATGGTAGAAGTACCAATTGAAATAACTGTAACAAATTATGGTATGCTTCCTCAGAGTAGCACAGCTGTTGCATTAAAAATAAAGAATCAATTTGGTCAAGTTCTGTTTGACAGTACATTTGACACTAGGGCTTTTACTGATGATAACCACCCTATGCACGTTTCAGATTCAATTCAAAATGGTGACAGTATTGTATTTACTTTCAATAGAACTAATGATTATCAACAACGTGTCTTTGATGGGCGTGATCCGAATTTAGCTAGAGCAGTAATATTCACTAGTGCAGGTATGGATAGATTATCTGCAGAAGTTAGGCATACTGGAGATCAAGGTATGTCTAATAATTACGTACAAGCTGATGTAGGTATAGGTAAGTGGATTGAAAATGGGGAACACCCAGATGATGAAATTGGTCCATCGATTACATATGGCGATGAGAAAGCACCTTCAGCCCATGCTAATTCACCAAGTTTAGATCATGTAAATTTCCACCGTACAAGTAGTTATGATTGGGACGCAGATGGTTGTGGTTGGTATGAAGGAGCTGATGATGATTGTGTAGCAAATGGCGGAACATTGAACAAAACTAAAGGTGGTGTTTATCACGAAGGTAAGTCATCCTTAGGAATGTTTGCAGCTAATGGCTGGACAAAAACAAATGGTAACCCAGATAATTGTGATGCAGATAATTTCAAAACTGATGCAGACTGTCCAAAATTCACAATGGAACCTAACCAGGATGACTGGTTCGTATCACCAGCTATGGATTTGAGTGCTATGGAAGAAGTTGTAATTGGTATGTTATTTACAGGATGTATGGAATCTGGAGATAATTTCCGTATGCAAGTTTCAGAAGATGGTATCTCATGGACCAATTTAATTTCTTATTCTGGATTCTGTCCAGGTGAGGGAGCATGGTATCTATGGGGTGGCGGTAATGCAAAGTATCAGGGATATACTCTAGGAAGTGATTACTATGGCGGAGAAGACGATGGTGCTATTCAATGGAGAGTAATGGCTGATGCAGATAATGATCAGAATACAGAAGCTAGCCGACCTTATGCAGGCTGGTTCATAGATGAGATTGTTTTCCGTGGAACAGAAAAAATTACCCGTGATGTTGCAATAGGAGATGTTTCAGTCCGTGAAGGAGCTAATATGATCGAGAAGAAAGATGAAGGAAACAGCTTATTTAGAGAAATTAACGCAACAGTCATAAATGCTGGAGAATCTGATTGGAAAGCTGTGACAGTCGCGTTTTCTGTAACTAACTTACAAGGCGAAGTCATGACTCATCATTTAGATGGCACAGATGCTGAAGATCAATTTCTTGGAATAGATCTTACTGATCTTGCTGGAGATTCAATTTATGGTGATGTAAGAGCAGGTACTGGTACTGAAGACCAGAATGAATTATTCGCATTATTTAGAACACCAGGTGCAAATACATATTATGTCAAAGTTCATGCACAAGTTCCAGCAGGTAAAGATTTCTTCCCTTGGAATAATACGGTGATATTTGAATTCCGAGTTTTTGATACATTCTTTAAGGATGATGTCGATGGTCCCGAGGACCGCTCTTCAGTATATGCATATACCAAAGCAGATAGGTTAGCAGGTACTGAGAATGTTTGGAAGGAACGAAATGTCGGTAACGATGGATATTCCGGTTCATATATTTGGCAGTATTCTGAAGAAAGTACATACTCTAAAGAGAATCCAACTACTGCAGCAGGTTCAGATGATAGTTTGATTACTCAGGATATGTATGACAGAGATGGCGCAGGAAGTCAATTTGGCAATGATGTCAATGTTGATTTACGTGCAGCTTTCCAACCAATTTTGTCTTTTGCAATTAAATGGAATTTTGCAGCAGGAGATAGACTTGAGGTTAGAGCAGCTACAGATTTCGATAGTACACAAGCTATAACTTCTGGAACATGGTCAGTCTTGAAAACATATGAAGACGATTGTGGTTGTTCATGGTCTGCAGATGACAGAGACAGCTGGATTGTAGAAGAATTAAGCCTTGAAGACTTTGAAGGTTACCAGACTTGGATTGATTTCCGTGTTGTAACTGCAAATGGCGGTGGTAAAGGTGTAATGCTTGACGATATTATGGTAATTGGTAACGAATACCGTAATAATTTCGATATTACGTCTATAGAAACTGAGAGATATGCAGCTTCAGGTGAAGCACATGACTTGGCAGTTACTGTTAAGGGAATTGGCTTAAATCCACAAGAAGGTGTAAATGTTTATGCACAGATTATAAATTCTGCAGGTAGCCGAGTATGGCCTACTGACAGACAGTTTAACTTCTTTGAAGTTCCATCTAATTACGATCCAGACGGTAATGGAGTCTTTGGATTAGAAAAAGGTCAGGAATTTACAGTTGATCCTTCAACTGCAGGTGATGATTGGGTATGGGGTGTCGGATTTGGTCCAGGTATCTATACTCTCAAAGTTCATGCATTGAGACCAGATCAAGTTACAGTTCCAGATGAAAATCCGGTTAATAATTTCAAAACAGTAACAATTGTTTTGGGTGCAGCACTTCTATCTGGAGAAGCTGAAAACTGGAACTTAGGAAATGGTTGGTCTGCTGGATCATATATATGGGATGGAAACAATGACGGTTCATTGACTTCTGATGAATTCCAAGTTTGGAATAGTAAACCTTTCCTAGTAGTTGAAGCTGAGTATGATTTAACTGAAGCTTATGTTAAAGCACAAGTTAGAACTGGTTCAAGTGGTTCTTGGTATGATGTTAAGTGGAGAGAAGTAGACCAGAGTGGAACACTTTACTCTATACCTGGTGATAACTATACAGTATTACCAGATAGATGGTCTGGAGTAAGTTATTTTGATAACTCTACAACCCAAACATTCTTTGCAGATTTAGGTGCAGTTCAAGAAATAGGTGATGGTACTGGCAGTCTTCAGGATCAATACATCCGTGGAACAATGCAGATTAGATTGACAGGAACTAACACAGGTGGCGGAGGATCGTTTACGGCCTTCTATCCTTCTGTATTTGGTTTAGATGACTATTCAGTCGATGTTAAGTCTATTTCACCAGGAACTCAGAATGGAGTTCCATCTTCAGTTATTAGTGGAGATTCTCAGAGAACCTATACTGTAAAAGTCAATAATTACGGTGCAGCTTCGGATGCTGGTGTTGTAGATTTCATAATTAATGCACCAGAAAATTCATACGTTAAATTAGACGATGGAACCGATGCAAAAATGGTATCAGTTATTCAGAATGGTAAAGATACCAGAGTAGCAGTGACACCAGTAGTAGGTGGTCTATGGGGTAACGGTAGAGATGATCCTGCACTTGGAGACCCAACTGCATACATCTTTGAGTCTGGGAACATACTATGGCCTAGTGGCAATGTTGAAGCCTATTCTGCTGGAGTAAGTGGTGCTAAGACTGGTTGGGATATTTACAATCCAACTAAGTCAAGCTGGAATCCAAATACAGATAAGCCAACTACACCAGATCCAAGTGACATGATTGCACCAGGTTCAGTAATGACTGTATCTGTTGAAGTTACAATTGGTTATTCTAACTGGGTAGAACCAGGAACTTGGAGTATCCAAGCAGATGCTCGTTCATGGTCTGACTATGAAAACACTTTCACAAGTGGCGATTCAGATGGTCAAGCAACATTAGTAATCTCTAGACCAGATCTTACAATTGGTGAAGATATCAGATATATCTCTCATGCAACTGGTTACGGTACAGATGTAACTGGTTGGGAGAAGAAAACTGGTGGAAGCGGCGATGATGCAGATCCATACTTCAGTTTCATGTTCCAAGTTATTAACACAGGTACAGAAACAGTTGGAAACTTCAATGTAGGTCTTGAAAATGTTGATGGAGAGGCTTATGCAGATGTTCAAGTAAGTATATCCTGGAAAGGAAATGGATGGGTAATTGATGAAGACGCAACTACTGCACACGGTGCTAAGATTGTGACAGAAGGTAACAACAAGTTCATCTACTTTGAAGCTGTAGCTGGAGAATTGGGTATGAATGCAGGTGCTGATGGTGATACTAGTACTTCATATTCATTCTACTTGAGTATTGATACTTCAGATGATATACGCGAATCCAATGAACAGAACAACAGGGTTCCTATCTCAATAACTGCGGTAGCAGAAGTTAACACAATACCATCTTTCGCTCTGTCTATGTTGAGCATAACCATGAGTGGTCTATTGGCTGCAATTGGAATTGCACTCAGACAGAAAGAAGAAGAGTAAGTCACTCTAAGTGAAATGACATTGGGGAGGAGAGTGATCTCCTCCTGCAATGCGCGTTAAGGTTCAGCCTAGGCTTTGTTGATAGTTAGAGATTGTGCTTTATGGGATAATATAACGACACAAGATATTAGACAATATTGGTCTACAATAGTAATTACATTACCTGAAGAACCAACTAGTATTGGTACTGGAAATGGATATTATACTTTCTACTAGTTAACTTCAGAAACAGGGTGCCATAAGCCTCTATCATAGCAAGTAGAGACTTATAGCGAAGGTGTGGAACTTTAATTGATCATTTGGATAGACTTACCCAAAGGAGAACTTGGCTTCTCTGTTAGGTTTTCTATATTCAATTCATCTTGTGGTATTGCTGAGACTAGCATCACTACTTTGACGCTAGCACCCATAGAATCATCAGTTCTTAATCCCCAGATGAGATTTACATCCTCTGATAGATCGTATTTTAAAGCAGATAATACTTCATGACAATTGTTTAGTGAAAATTCACTACCTGCAGCTACATGTAATAGAACAGCTTCAGCACCTTTGTAGTGTGAACCTAGTAATGGATTATTCAAAACAGAGTCTAGAACACTGCCAGGGTCAGATCCTTCCGAATCTCCGTAAAGAACTTTGGCATTTCCTCCAGCTTCTATAATTTTTCTTAAATCTGCAAAATCAACATTTATGGTAGATGGTTCTGTAACTACTTCAGCTAATGATTGAACTGTTTCAGCAACTAAATCAGACATTACTCCAAAAGCTTTCTTCATAGGGTAATCTCCATTTTTAATTTCATTAATCTTTTCATTATCTAATTCGATAACACAATGGCAACTGTCCTTTAGCTCCTTTAGCCCTTCAACGGCCGTATTACGTCTCCTAGAACCTTCTTCCTTGAATGGTAACACTGCAACACCTACGACTAATGCATCAGTCTCTCTAGCGTAGTTAGCAATTACTGGTGAACAACCAGTCCCAGTTCCTCCTCCCATTCCTGCAATAATAAAAACCATGTCAGTATCACTTACAGAATCTCTTAGGATTGCTTCATCCTCTTCGGCACATCTTTTTCCTAGATGTGGATCTCCGCCAGCACCTCTTCCTTGATTGACTGCAGCACCCAAAACTTTTCTAGTATGAGCTTGACAATTGTTAAGATGTAACGCATCTGTATTCAATGCAATAGTTTCTACTCCTGTTATTCTTCGGTTGTATAAACGCTTGAGGATATTACATCCTGCACCACCTACACCTAGAACTTTGATCTTTGGAGGAGTAATAAATTCCATAAGATCGCTGCTATCAAAACTTTCTAGTTTGTCCATCATTTTTTAATCACTTCCATAATCTGAAAATAGCATTTTTCTTCTGTTCGAAATGGTATTCACTTCATTTCGTAAGAATTGGTAATCTTTCTCTTCCCTATACTTAGAGGTAGAGTGCTGTAAGATTGCTTCAGAAACGATTTGATCAATATTCCCATAGCCGTCCTCTTGAAGGTCATGTAATTTTTCTCTAACTTTCTGAGGGACCTTTACAGTCATAGAATCGTGAGTTGGTGATACAGTGTGCCGGTCTAGATATTCGTCTAAAGCTTCTTGAATCAATTGATTGTATGATTTGATTTTGAGAGGATTCTCAGTGGCCCAGTATTCTATTCTGGCAGCTCTTTCAGGGTCTAAACGGACTGTTAATCTGTTTGTGGTAAGTGGTCCGAGTGGTGCCATATTATCTGAAACATAGAAGCATAGTATATAAACTTAATGGTTTATGACATCAAAAAGGCGTCATAATCATTTTGAATTAAACAATATGTTGTCAAAACTGTGTCATACTTTCGGTCACCTCAAATAGATATAAAGTAGTATGTATCTTCATTTGTGGCTTGTAAAAAGTGTAGTATAGATCCGGTGATTAGTCGACGTTATTCAGGTGAAGTACTTTGTGAAAGGTGTTTCTTCAAATCTTTTGAAAAGAATGCTATCAAAGAGTTGAGGAGTCAAATAAATGTTCTCATTAAGAATTCAGATATCCAAATCAAAAGAATAGGGATTGGTCTTTCTGGTGGCAAGGATTCTACCGTTGCTTTGAAAATTTTAGACTACTATAGTAAAGAAAGAGATATTGAAATAGTTGGTTTATCGGTTGATGAAGGTATTGAAGATTATCGTTCAGACTCGCTAGAATGTGCGCGAAAGAGTTGTGAATCTTTTAACGTTCCACTTCGTATCTTTTCATATAAAGAATTGATAGGTATGACTCTCGGTGAATTGTTAATTAGTAATCCGCCAGATGCTTCCCCCTGTTCGCCATGTGGTATTCTTAGAAGGCGGTCATTGAATCAAATGGCAAAGAATGCAGATGTTGATTGTATGGTCCTTGGGCATAATCTTGATGATTTTTCTCAAACCGTTTTAATGAATCATTCAAGAGGAGATATTTCTCGTTTGAGTAGGATGGCACCACATAGATCAGTCCAGAAGGGTTTTATCCCTAGACTATTGCCATTAAGGAGACTTCCTGAACAGGAAGTATACCTTTATGCACTTCTAAATAATATGGATTTCCACGAAGGTACATGTCCTTATGCAGGTAAGGCCCAAAGAAATCTTTTCCGTAAACTTCTCATGGATTTAGAGCAGAAGCAACCTGGAACACGTCATTCACTTCTTAGTGGAATGGAAAAGATTCGTGAGAATGTTGAGTTGCCTTCTGAAATTTCATCTTGTCCTTCATGTGGTGAACCTTCTGGAGGAAGTGGTCCTTGTGTATTCTGTCGAGAATTTTCTTCCTTTGTAGCTTAGTCTAAATTTTATTATTAGTTTTTACTTACTAAATCAATTAAAAAGATTAAATCTTGTCCGCCTAAAGTATGCATTGCAGAATCCACACCGTATGCTTCTGCGGCAGGTATTCTAACGGCTAATGTTTGCCCTTCATACATTCCAACCATTTTATTATCAAAGCCTACAACCATTTGTCTTCGGTCGTTACAATCAGCCGATGGGTCTCCATTACCATCACAACCTATATTTTGGGCAGTCAACAATCCAATATGTCTATTATTATCTGAAGGCCATTCTCCTGGTTTACCAGCAGGTAATTGGGAATAATGGTTTGATATTTTATAAGAATCCCAAACGCTTTCCATACTACTATCAAAAAGTCTATTATTGCTGGCTAATATTCCCGCGTAATGCACGTTAACACTATCTCCAGTTATAGTTTGATTACCAAATGAGTGGTCACAGTCAACATTCAATTTTACAGTTGAAGATAAACTATTATCTCCTCTAGAGTTTACTTCTAAAGAAGAATAAAGCATACCTGTAGAAGAGGATGAAGTCATTACGTTAACAATGATTGGTTTAGATTTACCATTGCTAACAATTACACTCTCATATCCTTCTTCAATTGTAATTGTAAATCCTCCCTCATTTGATTTTACAGAAATGTCAAATGTATCAGCTATATCTCCAGTGTTCTCAATAATTAAAATAAAATCAGTATCGTATCCTGGTGCCGCTTTATGATTGTCCGTTAGAAGGCTAGCTTCTAATCCATATGTAACTACAGGTGCTTCTTTAACCATTGAAGTCAAATAAAGTCCACTACCTATTAGAAGAATTACAAGTAATAATGCAATTAATGCAGGTCGAGTATCAGGTCTAGATGTTTGAATACTGGTATCACTATAGTTTAAATCTGACGCATTATTGCTATTTGCTTTTCGTCTGACTCTCTTCGCCATAGTTTTGTTACTCGAGAGCTTTACAAAAAGCTGATGTTCTTAATTTCTGTGTTTTGAACGGAAGAAAAACGCCTTCAAAGTATATTTCCAAATGTCCGGATTTTCTTTCATTCGTCTCATTGAATAGGCATACCATTCAGGTCCATATGGTATGTAATATCGAACTTTATGCCCTAATGCAATTAGTCTTTCAAGAGTTTTATCTATGGGTACCCCAGATAGTGCCTGAAATTCATAATGACTCTTCTTATATTGTTTTTTAGTTATTAATTTTTCTAGTTCATTGATCAACCATTCATCATGGGTTGCAAGACCTATAAAGATACCATGATCCATTATTTTTTCAGCATTTTTCATATAATTGTCTCTAACTTCTTGATAGTTTTGATAGGCTAATTCAGGGCTCTCCTTGTATGCTCCTTTACATAAACGAATATTAGCATTATGACTTTTTAAAATATCAATATCATCAGAAGTTCTACGCATATATGCTTGTAATACAGTGCCACAATTAGAATAATAATTTTTACCTTTCTTACACATTTTAATGGTAGCGTCTGTAACTGTTGAATCTTCCATATCCATTCTAACAAAATTATTGTATTCTTTTGCCTTGTCCAATACAACACTTAGATTATCCCAACAAAGTTCTTCATCAATTTTGAGACCTAGTGCAGTAAGTTTTAATGATATATTACAATCAATTCCATAATTTGCAATACCATCTAGTAAATCACAATATGCTTTTCGTATTTTGTTTGTTTCTTTACGATTATTTACTTCTTCGCCTAACAAATCTAAAGTGGCTGTAAAGCCTTTTGAATTAAGTTTTTTGGCTAATTTTAATCCATCTTCAAGTTTGTCTCCAGCTACATAGACTGATGCAACTCTGCCAATTACAAATTTTGGCATTAGCGGTGCACTTCCAACAACCAGCCGGTTTAGGAGACCCATTGCAACTCATAGAAAACCGTGTTTATTAGGTAGCTGTCCGAGGTCGATTTATACAGGCCTGTCTAGCACTAATTATGACTCCTAGTTCAATCAAGTTTAGCAATGGAAACTTAGAGGTTCCAGATGTTCCAATTATTCCGGTAATTATTGGCGATGGAATAGGTCTGGATGTAACTCCAGTTGCTATGAAAGTTCTTGATGCTGCTGTAAGCAAGGCCTATGGTGATGATAGAAAAATATCTTGGAAAAAGGTTCTAGCCGGTGAAGAAGCTTTCAATGAAGTCAATGAATGGCTACCTGAGGAAACACTAGATGCCATTCAGAAATACTTAGTCGCAATTAAAGGTCCACTTACTACTCCTGTTGGAGGCGGTTTTAGAAGTCTTAATGTTACTTTACGTCAACGTCTTGATCTCTTTGCTTGTGTTCGTCCAGTTAGGTGGTTTGAAGGAGTCCCTAGTCCAGTTAGAGAACCTGAAAAAGTGGATATGGCTATTTTCAGGGAGAATACAGAGGATATTTATGCAGGTATTGAATGGAATTCAGGTACTCCTGAAGTTAAGAAAGTTATCAAATTCTTAAAAAATGAAATGAATGTTTCTAAAATTCGTTTCCCAGAAACTAGTTCTCTTGGTGTTAAACCAGTTTCTAGTGAAGGCTCAAAGCGTTTGATTAGAGCCTCTTTTAGATATGCAATTTCAAATAATAAAAAATCAATTACTTTAGTTCACAAAGGAAATATAATGAAATTTACAGAAGGAGGTTTCAGAGACTGGGGCTATGAATTGGCTAGAGATGAATTTGGAGCCAAACCTTTGGATGGAGGTCCATGGCACTCTTTCCCTAATCCTGAAACTGGGGAAGAAATTATTGTTAAAGACGTAATTGCTGATGCTATGCTTCAACAAATTTTAACCCGTCCGACCGAATATGATGTAATTGCAACTTTAAATTTGAATGGTGACTATATTTCAGATGCTTTAGCAGCTCAAGTTGGAGGCATTGGTATCGCTCCTGGAGCTAACATAAATTATGATACTGGGCACGCATTGTTTGAGGCAACTCATGGGACTGCTCCAAAATATGCAGGTCAAGATAAAGTAAATCCAGGTTCAGTAATTTTATCAGGAGAAATGATGCTTCGCTATTTGGGTTGGACTGAGGCTGCAGATTTAGTCGTTAAAGGCGTTGAAGGAGCTATTGGAGCTAAGACTGTAACTTATGATTTTGAGAGGTTAATGGATGGTGCAAAGTTGCTCAAATGTAGTGAATTTGGTACTGCCGTTATAGATAACCTGTGAATCTTCAAGAAATACCAACAATTGCTACAGCAGATGAACTGATAGATCGAGCTTTGAGGAGAGCCTCAAGAGTTGAAGAAACTGTGAGAAATACAGATTATCGTGCACGTTTGACTGCAGTTAGAAAGATACATTCAGTTGCAGATAATATTGCAAATCCGTTACAATCATATGTTAAGGTCTTTCCTTCTTTCGATAATATTCATCCTTTTGATAGATCAATAATTGATTTGACAGTAGGAGTTGATAAGTTGAGAAAAGCACTGGGTGCTGCAGATTGGGCTCGGAAAGAAGTTCTGATGATAGGTACTAAATATGTACCTAAAGCCAGAGCCCGTAAAAGTGCAGAAAATACAATGAAGATTATGAGTGAGGCCTACACTAAAATGACTAACGTAATTAGGCAAATATCAAAGCATCTTGATTTCCTAATTTCGGCTCGTTCCATATTCCGTAATCTTCCGAACGTAAACACAGATCAGCCAGTAGCTGTTTTTGCAGGGGCTCCAAATGTGGGTAAATCAAGTTTAATTAGGGCAATTTCCACAGGAAAACCAGAAGTCAAGAGTTATCCATTTACTACCAAAGGAGTTTCTCTTGGGCATATCAAAGTTAAGTATGATATAATTCAGGTTATGGATACGCCTGGGTTATTGGATAGACCCGATATTGATCGTAATGATATGGAGAAACAAGGAATTGCAGCTCTAGATCATTTAGAACCGGTGATTGTATTTTTAACTGATTTATCTGGAACTTCAGGTTATTCAATTGATACTCAGAAAGCATTACATTCTGAATTGAAGGCTAGATATTCTGATTATAATTGGTTGGACATTTATAGCAAATCAGATTTAGATCCTGAAGCATCATTAGATTATTCGAATGCCATCTCCGTTTCCGTTATGGATGATACTGGTGTTGATACACTAAAATCAGAATTAAAAAATATATTTTTTGAATAATTTATTCTTTAACTTGCATGTTGTGAGTACTGCCAATAATTTGCTGTGTATAGGTTGACATTAATTCAATAATTGCTTTATCTCTAAATTGTTCTAAATCCATACATCCTGTATTACTCAAAGCAGCCTTAATCTTTCTAATATCTTGTTTCAGTTTTGGTTTCAATCTTCCCCAATTTTCTACAGTTCCCTCTTCACCTTCTGCAAAGAATGTTTTTCTTGCCACATGACCATATCTATCTAAATTTCTAGCTCTAGCCGATCCTTCTCCCCACGTAGCAATGTGTTTGATATCAGGTTCATGGTTTGTTACTTGCATACTTTCATCTAATTTTTCACCTTCTGCCTCGTAAAAATGGTTGAAATAACCCCCCATCATCACTGCATCAGCTACAGTAAGTGCGATAATCATATCACCAGCAGCTGAAACACCTCCATCAATTATAAGTGAAACATATTTTCCAGTTTCTTGATGATATTCTTCACGAGCTTTTGCAGCTTCTAAAAGAGCAGTCATAGGAGCCCTTCCTGTTGCCTTTTCTCTTTGGGTAGTACATATAGATCCAGATGACATTCCAATTTTGATTAGATCCGCTCCATTTTCCATTAAGTATTTTGCGCCTTCATACGTTATTACATTTCCCGCACATATTGGTATTGAATCATTTATTTTTTTGAATTCTTTAATTACTTCACTTGTAAATTCGTTATATGCATCTGAAGTATCAATTACAATCATATCTGCTCCAGCTTTAATACAAGATTTCACTCTATTTTTCCATCCTTTGTGTGTAGAAATTGCAGCTGCAACAGAGATATTGTCAATGTCTTTTTGGAAGGCAATTTTCACTAATCTTCCTAATTCATCTAAAACTACAAGATAACTATTACCTTTTAATTCTTTTTTAGCTTCTTCCAAGCTAATATTAGAATTATTAGTACAAGGTAATTCTTCAGGTGTTATCATGATTGTAGTTACTGGGTCACCTGGAGTAGCATTTGCATCTAAGTATTTATCAAAACTAAATAATCCTACGAATACATTATTTCGATCAGCTATAGGTACCTTTGAATGTCCATGCTTTTCCACAAGCCTTACAACTTCATCAATCGTAGCAGTCTCTCTTACAGTGATGGGATCTTCCACGAATCCCATTTCATATCCTTTTATTTTCTCTATGATACTTACTTGTTCATCAATAGATAATCTTGCAGGAAGAACACCTAAACCACCTTCTTTTCCTAGGGCTAGGGCCATCTCATAACCCGTTACAGAGGTCATTGCAGCACTCAAAAAGGGTAGACTGAGTTTGAGATTTCCAAGTCTAGTATTCAAACTTATTTTCTGTAGAGTACATTCTTTAGAAGTATAATTTGTTAATAGACTAAATTCACTGAAAGTTTTGCCAGTTTCTAGAATGACTCTCTCTGCCATTCTAATTCATGCCGGATGAGTTTATTAAATTTGTTCAGTTATTCTCATTTGCCTGGTATATTTCATTAGTAGTTATTGTAACTCTAACAAAAGTGGTACATTTTGGTAAGTCTTTGATTCTTCTTGCTCCAACATATGAGCAGGCAGATCGTATTCCTCCTAGAATAGATTGAATTGTGACTTTGACAGAACCTCTATAGGGTACTTTTACTTCTTTTCCTTCTGGAGCTCTATGTTTTGCTACTTCACCAAAATATGTTTTCATAGCTTTAGTTGAGCTCATACCATAGAATGATTTGTATTGAGTTCCATCATCATTGGTACCTAATTCTCCACCTGATTCATCGTGTCCTGCAAGCATTCCACCTAACATGACAAAATCAGCACCTGCTGCAAAGGCTTTAGAAATATCTCCAGGAGAAGTACATCCTCCATCAGACATTACATGACCTCCTAAACCATGTGCAGCATCTGCACATTCAGATATTGCCGACAATTGTGGATAGCCAACACCAGCAACTTTTCTAGTAGTACAAACTGAACCTGGTCCAATTCCAACTTTTACAATATCTGCACCTGCAAGAATCAAGGCTTCCGTCATTTCTCTTGTTGCAACATTGCCTGCAATAATAATTTTTTCACTAAATTCCTTACGTATTCTTCTTACAAATTGCACAAAATCTTCTCTATATCCATTAGCTACATCCAAACATATAATATTCAAATTTTTATGGATTGATATCTTTCTCTTAAGCAAGTCTAAACTTTCTTCTGTGGATCCAGAAGTTATTGCAATATTCTTTGGATTTACACCTTTTTTAATGGCTTTTTCAATTTCTTTAACTGAATAGAATTTTTGTAAGCATGTCATCATATTCTCATTCTGTAGAGCTTTTGCCATTTCAAAAGTTCCCGTGGTATCCATATTGGCCGCTACAACAGGTACACCTTTCCATTCGTTTTTAGTATGTCTAAATTTGAAGGTTCTGGATAGTGATACTTCAGATCTTGATTTTAATGTACTTCTTTTAGGTCTTATCAAAACATCTCTAAATGTTAGCTTTAGGTCATCTTCTATTCTCATCTTTCCCCTAACTTGTTTAATTAAGCTATATTAAATATTATGCTTTTATTCTAAATCTTTAGGTTCTAGTACCATTACATCTTTAAGATTTCGATATTTCTCATCATAATCTAAACCGTACCCAACTACAAATTCAGGTGGAATTTCAAATCCCACATAATCTACTTCAAAGTCTATTTTAGCTACTTCTTTCTTAAACAGAATAGATGCAACAGCAACAGATTTAGGTCCAGAACCTTTCAGTCTGTTTACAAGAAAATTGATTGTAAATCCTGAATCTATTATATCTTCTACAATCACTATGTGTCTATTGTTTATATCTGCAGAAATATCCTTTCTAAATTTTATAGTGCCAGTAGATGAATCTGCCTCATAACTACGAATTTTAACAAAGTCAACTTCAACATCAAGATCGATTTCCCTCAATAAATCGGCCATGAAAACATAACATCCATTTAGTATTCCAATAAATATTGGAGATTTATCTTTATAGTCTTCAGTTATTTGTTCAGCTAATTGTTTTACACGTTTTTTAATGTCTTCATCTGAAACTAGTAATTTCATGCTTAATATTTCACTAAAGAGTGAACATTATATGACTTTAGTTTTTCTCGTCCTTTTAAAAATTCTAGTTCAATCAGAACTGTAAATCCAACAATATTGCCTTTTAATTTTGAAACAAGTTTACAAGTTGCTTCTGCCGTTCCTCCTGTGGCTAGTAAGTCATCAACAATTAGTATATTTTGCCCTTTTTCGATAGCATCTTTGTGTATCTCCAAAGAGTCTTTACCGTATTCTAATTCATAAAAAACAATTTCAGTATTCCATGGTAATTTCCCTGGTTTTCTAACTGGTACAAAACTACAATTCAAATATTCTGCAATTGGAGCTCCAAATATGAATCCTCTAGATTCAATACCAACGACAATATGAATATCAGAGTTCATATATGGAGTTGCCATTTGCTTTATTGCTTTTTTAAATATTTTGATATCTGATAATACTGGAGTAATATCCTTGAAATTGATTCCTTTTTTGGGGAAGTCAGGAATATTCCGTATTTTGTTTGCGATATCAGCTATATCTTTTTTTGATGACATAATCTATTGAATTACTGGCTTATTCCTCTGAGCCGTTATGACTCAGAGGTTTTTCCCTGTTTTATTTTAGTTATCTAAAATATAGCAGATAGTATCCAATCAAATGTTGATTGATCACCAGGTCCGATATAGAACATCAGCATTAATACTGCTAATACATTTACAACTGGGTTCAATTTATCCATTTTTCCCATACCAATCTTAATGATTACATATGAGATTAGACCCCATGCAATTCCATCAGCGATTGAGTATGTAAATGGCATCATAACCATTGTAATGAAAGCAGGTATTGCCATTTCTTTGTCATCCCAATTTATGTCTCCAGCTTGCTTCATCATCATTGCACCTACGATAACCAGTGCAGGAGCTGCTGCGAAAGCAGGTATAGCTTTGAAAAGACCTGCAAACAGAAGTCCAGATAACATCAAGACACCAACAACAACTGCCGTTAGTCCTGTACGTCCACCTTCTTCTACACCAGCACCAGATTCAATGTATGTTGTAGTTGTACTTGTTCCAGCTAATGCTCCAGCAATAGTTGCTGTTGCATCTGCCATAAATGCTTCATCTGAGTTTTCTAATTCATCATTCTCATCAACGAATCCAGCTTGACGGCCTACAGAATAAAGAGTTCCAGATGTGTCAAATATATCAACGAAAAGGAAAGCAATCATTACTAAAATAAAGTCTCCAAGATTGTCTCCACTTAAATCTCCAAGAGCACCTACGGCTGCAAACATGGATTCTTCAGGTAAACCAGCTACTTCGAAAAGGGCTCCTGCATCAAAATTATCCATTGATCCAACGTCTACTGCAGCCACTCCATTGTAAGGATCAGAAGCTCCTACAATCCATCCACCAATTATAGTAGTTCCTAATATTCCATAAATCATAGCACCTTTCATTCCTCTTGCCATCATTACAGCTATTGCTAATAGACAGATTAAGGCCCATACTTCACCAGACTGATGAGTAAAACTTTCAGTTATTCCTAAATCAACTAATGTAGCACCATTATCGACAATCCATCCCATTTCTCTGAAACCAATAATTGCTAAAAACATACCAATACCAGCTCCAGTTGCTATCTTCAAATCTTTTGGAATTGAATTAATCATTTCAGTTCTCCATCCAACTTGTGGTAAGGATAGGATTAAGAAAATTACACCTTCAACTAATACAGCAGCAAGGGCAACTTCCCAAGCAATTCCCATTCCTAATACGACTGCAAATGTAAAATATGCATTAAGACCCATTCCAGGAGCTAATGCAAATGGTTTGTTTGCCCATAGACCCATAACTACACAACCTACAAAAGCCGCAAAGGCTGTTGCAAATAGTGCATCATTGAATGGTATTCCACCAATGGACAGCATATCTGGGTTTACAAACAAGATATATGCCATAGTCAGGAATGTAGTTACTCCTGCTCGTATTTCGGTTTCCACCGTACTTCCAGCCTTCGTAATTCCAAACGTGTCTTCTAAGAAATCTCCAGTACTTCCAGTATCTGCTGGAGGCATTGGTGATTCCGTATCTACGTCTGTATCACTGTTGTTTTCTGTGTCGTCGTCACTCATGGTTATTACACCTAAACAAGTTTACACATAACTCGTTTATTAAGTGTATCGGATGTTTTAATTTCTGAAACTAATAATTTTCACGACGATAAATTGCGAAGATTGAAGTCCGATTGATTAAAAATTTTTATTTCTTCTTTTTCCGCCCACTCTTTCCATTTTCTATATTCCGTTTTCTTCATACCTTTTCTATGAAAATAGATGCCTTTTGCATCACTTTTCTCAATTGCCTTAAGGATTATATTTTCAGTCAAATAAGGAATCCCATAATTCGCGACCATGTGTCCAAAGCATACTTCATGTGTCAATGCAGCTTCGGTAAACCGTGGAGTATAGTGCCCGCCTCCCAATCCAACAACATTTATTCCAACTGCTGGTTTGAGATTCAATAATGATTCAATCAATACTTCAGCTGGCTTTCTTTTCTCCCACTCAGATTCAGTAGAACCAATCTCCAGAAATATAGTCGGAGTATTTAGAAGAGGCCCATGGTGTGTAGCTTCAAAACATACGTCATAGCCTTCTATTTGGTTTCTTTTTATATTTAATAATAAACCAGTCATCCAATTAGGGGCAGTTCCGGAAACTTCACCCATATTACCACCATAGTCAGCTTCACCCCAATTGCCAATTGGATGGGCGGTTAGGCTTGGCCTTCCACTTGCAGCTTTGTGTCTTGAAAGAAAAACAATATTGTCAATATCTAGACCTGTCTTTTCAATCCATATTTCATCTATCTTTTCAGCATGAATATGTATTTTATTTATTGTAATTAATCTAGTTCCTTTCTTACAAAAGTCTCCATAATCTTTTGTCAGTTTCCATAATGTATTGTTATCGAATTTTCCATTAGCTTCCCATATAGACATTTCAAGTAGTCTATTTCTTAAATTTATGGATGCAGAATCCTCTTTAGAAGCAATAATTAAATTCATAAGCCTTCTACAAGACCTACCTTAACATTTCTTTCTTTAGCAACTTTAATTGCTTTTTGATATCCGGCATCAACATGCCTCATCACTCCAGTACCGGGGTCTGTTGTGAGAACTCTTTCTAATCTCTTATCTGCTTCAGGAGTCCCGTCAGCCACCACGACCATTCCTGCATGAAGTGAGTACCCCATACCTACGCCTCCACCATGATGAAAACTTACCCATGTAGCTCCTGCTGCAGTATTCAATAAAGCATTCAATATAGGCCAGTCAGCAACGGCATCACTTCCATCTTTCATTGATTCAGTCTCGCGATTGGGTGATGCAACAGATCCTGCATCCAAATGGTCCCTTCCAATAACGATTGGTGCACTTACTTTTCCACTTTTCACTAATTCATTAAATGCTAACCCAGCTCGAGCTCTTTCACCATAACCTAACCAACATATTCTTGCAGGTAGTCCTTGAAATTGGATTCTTTCCTGTGCCATATTAATCCACCTAGCCAATGCCTTGTCTTCGGGAAACAGTTCTAAAATAACCTTGTCAGTTTCTTCGATATCTTTTGGATTTCCAGATAATGCAGCCCATCTAAAGGGTCCTTTTCCTTCACAAAACAAGGGCCTAACATAGGCCGGAACAAATCCAGGGAAATCAAATGCATTTTCTACACCGGCTTCTTTGGCCCTAGCTCTTAAATTATTTCCATAATCAAAAGTGTGAGATCCCATATCTTTTAATTTTAGCATAGCCCTTACGTGCGTTGCCATACTTTTGTAACTCATTTTAATATATTCATCAGGTTTTTCTTCCCGAAGTATAGCTGCTTCTTTTAAGCTGAGATTATTGGGATTATATCCTATCAATGGGTCATGGGCTGAGGTTTGATCCGTCAATAGATCGGGAACTATTTTCCTTTCAATCAATCTTTCTAATAAATCAATTATATTAGCAGCTACAGCAATCGATTTTGCCACTTTATTTTTCTTCCAATCTAGTGCTTTATCTATTGCTTCATCAATATCATAAGATATTTCATCACAATACTTTGTTTCTAATCTTTTCTTGATTCTTTCAGGATCAATTTCAGCAGCTAAAAAAGTCCCTCCGTTCATGGTTGCAGCTAATGGTTGAGCACCTCCCATTCCTCCTAGCCCTCCTGTAACTACCAATTTCCCTTCTAAGTTTCCATTGAAATGCTGTCTTGCAGCCTCTGCAAATGTTTCAAAAGTTCCTTGCAAAATCCCTTGTGAACCTATGTATATCCATGATCCTGCAGTCATTTGACCATACATCATCAATCCTTTCTTGTCTAGTTCATCAAAATGTTCCCAGTTTGCCCAATTACCTACTAGGTTAGAATTTGCTAACAGAACACGTGGTGCATCTTCATGAGTTTTAAAGACACCAACTGGTTTTCCACTCTGAATAAGTAAAGTTTCATTATTTTCTAATTGTTTTAATTCTTTAACTATTGAATTATATGCTTCTATGTTTCTTGCAGCTTTCCCTCTTCCACCGTAAACTATCAGATCTTCTGGTTTTTCAGCAACTTCTGGATCTAGATTATTCATTAACATTCTAAGGGCAGCTTCTTGGAGCCATCCTTTGCAACTAATTTCTTTTCCATGTGGTGCTTTCACAATATCCATAATTAACCTGTTAACTTTTTCCAAATCCATTTTAAAGGATCATAATATTCATCGACAACACGTTCTTTCATTGGAATAATTGCATTATCGGTTATTGTTATATTTTCAGGACAGACTTCAGTACAACATCGAGTTATATTACAAAGTCCGATTCCATTGTCCTCTTTTAAAGTTTCAAGACGGTTGCCTTGATCTAGCGGATGCATTTCAAGCATAGCATTTCTCATTAGGAATCTAGGTCCAGCGTATTCAGATTTCATATCGCTATCTCTAATTACGTGACATACGTCTTGACAAAGAAAACATTCTATACATTTTCTAAATTCTTGAACCCTATCAACGTCTTCTTGCAACATACGTGGATCTTCGGTATCAGGATGTTGATATGGTAATATTTTCTTATTTACTTCATAATTCCATGATACATCCGTCACTAAATCTTTAATGACTGGAAATGCTTTCATTGGCTTAATTACTATAGGTTCAGACTCATCATAGTCTGACATTCGGCACATACACATCAATTTTGGTTCACCATTAACCTCTGCTGAACAAGAACCACATTTGCCAGCTTTACAATTCCATCGAACAGCCAAGTCGGGAGCATCTTTTGCTTGAATTTGATGGACTGCATCTAAAATTACCATTCCTGGTCCTCCTTCCATTTCAAATTCATGCATAAAGAAATCAGATTTTTCACCTCTTTGTATAATCACTTTTCGTTTCATATGGCCTCCTTATGTACAAATTCATCTAAGTCATCAGGCATTGTTTTTTTATCAGATTTAATAACATTAATTCCGTCAGGTCCTTTTCTTATTATTATATTTAGCATTCCCAGTTCATCATTATAATCAGGATAATCTAATCTTGTATGTCCTCCTCTACTTTCCCTTCTTTCTTTAGCAGCTTCTGTAACTGCTAAAGAGGTTACAATCATATTTTTTAGGTCTAAGCAAAGATGCCAACTAGGATTATAGGATCTACTTCCAAATGCTTTTACATTTTCAACTCGTTTTTCAAGTTCTTTTAATTTTTCAATACCTTTGATTAGTTCTTTTTCATCTCTGACAATACCTGCATGATTTTCCATTATATCTTGTAATTCTTCATGTAAATGGTAAGGATTTTCTTTTTTATCGTTATCAAAATATTCCAGAGTATTAGCAATTGCTTCTTTCAAATCATTTTTATTGATAGATCGTTCTTTACTATTCATTGCAAAAGTAGCTGCAGAACGTCCAGCTATGTTTCCAAATACTAATAAATCTGAAAGGGAATTCCCTCCTAATCGATTTGCACCATGAAGACCTGCTGCAGCTTCACCTGCTGCATACATTCCTTTTAGAGTTGAAGCACCAGTTTCCGCATCAACACGAATTCCTCCCATCATGTAATGTGTGGTTGGCCCAACTTCCATGGGTTCTGTGGTAATATCCAAATCACCGAGTTCCTTAAACTGGTGATACATTGAAGGTAATTTCTTTTTAATATATTCAGGAGGTTGACGGTTAGCAATATCCAAGAAAGCTCCTCCATGGGGACTGCCTCGCCCTTCCTTAACTTCCTTCATTATAGCTTTAGCTACTACGTCTCTCGTCAGTAATTCAGGAGGACGCATTGCACCCTTTACTCCTTTTAGCCAGTCATTTGCTTCTTTTTCATTCTTTGCAGTTTCAGCAGCAAATGCTTCAGGAATATAATTAAACATAAATCGTTCATTTTTATTATTTAGTAAAATTCCACCCTCTCCTCTTACACCTTCTGTAACAAGAGTACCCTTGACACTTGGTGGCCAAACCATACCAGTAGGATGAAATTGTATAAATTCCATGTCTTGTAAATCAGCTCCAGCCAAGTATGCTAATGCATGTCCATCACCAGTATATTCCCATGAGTTTGAAGTAACACGATATGCCTTTCCGATTCCACCTGTAGCTATAATTGTAGATTTGGCTTGTATTGATACTAATTTACCATTATTACGATAATATGCTAATGCTCCAATTGCCTGATTGTTTTCAGTCAAAATTTTTGCAACAGTACATTCCATTAAAATATCCACATTTTCTTGATGGATTACTTTGTCTTGTACTGTTCTTATAATTTCTAATCCAGTTCTATCACCAACATGAGCTAGCCTTGGAAATCGGTGACCGCCGAAATTTCTCTGATTGATTTTCCCATCTTTTGTACGGTCAAATACAGCACCCCATTTTTCCAATTCCATTATTCTTTCAGGTGCTTGCTCAGCATGAATCTTTGCCATTTTCCAATTATTTAGATGTTTCCCACCTCTAATTGTATCTCTAAAATGAGCTTTCCAGTTATCTCTTTCGTCTGCATTACCTAATGCTGCAGCTGCACCTCCCTCAGCCATTACTGTATGTGCTTTACCTAGTAATGATTTTGAAACTAAGCATACGGTTGCACCCTCATCCGAAGCGGCAATAGCTGCCCTAATTCCTGCACCACCAGCACCAACAACTAAGACATCGTATTTTTTTTCTTCGAAATCTTCCATTACATCACCCACTGAAATATCTCTTCGTTTCCGAGTAATCCCAAGTATATTCGAATATAGAAATCTGCGGCCATTATGGTAACTAATGAAATCCAGAAATATAGGCCATGATGCTGATTAAGATAATTTATCCAAGAGTTGCCTTTTTTCTTAACATAGTTAGTACAAGATATGCAATCAACATTTCCTCCAATTAAATTTCTTAATGAATGGCATGAAGAAACATATAGTGTCAGGAACAATGCATCAATTGTTAGAATAAAACTTCCAAATCCAAATCCAATGCTATCTCCAAAAAAATAGGATTCGAATGCATGATACCAATGTAGTATTGCTAAAATGATTGCTAAGTATAGAAAATACCTGTGAGAATTCATGATTATGAAAGGAAATCCATTTTCACCATTATAGGATTTAATCGGTTTATCAACAGCACAGCCCGCTGGATTTGCTAATAATGATCTGTAAAAAACCCTTCTTCCATAGTAGCATGTACCTCTGAAACCAAGAGGTGCCCAAATAAACAATAAAGTAGCAGGTAATGGCCAAGCACTTAGTAACTCAGATGGCAATGCATTTGGTCCAGGAGATGAGATAGGGCTTACATAATGGGCTCCGTTTTCACTATAATAAATATAATCATTTTCAATACTACCAATAGTTCCATGCTCGAGTAAAAGTACAATTATGGTGTAAATTCCGAAAGTAGTTAAGATTAAAGCCATGATAAGGGGCTGAATCCACCACTTATCAGTTCTAAATGTTGCAAATAATCCTTTCTTTTCAACAGGAACAAAACAAGGAGGTATGTCTAGTGCGTCCGAACTCAATAAATCACTATAGTAAATGGGTATTTTTAATATGTTATCAAATACTACTAAACTATTTTATGTGGTATACATACTCATCTAACTATGCGCTTGGCTTTCCTTGTAACTGTGATGTTCGTGAGTTTATCTTTTATGGGATGTTTAAATCCCGAAGACAAACGTACTATAATTGAGGAGAATCCAACTGAGGTGACTAAATTGGTTGTCACTGAAGAGGAGTTATCTCAATTCCCTTATAGCATGGATCCAATTCGTAATTTTTCCGTGGTTGATCCTTCCTCAATGGAGATTATTTCTGAAAGATTATGGGCAGTTTTTGGCACAGATAATATTGGTTCAGGTGATGAGCACAATTACGGAGGCAATTGTTGTGAACATTATTTGGCAACGGATCAAGATGGTACAATTTACAATTTAGGCGGGGAATGGCCATGGTGGAGTACTGATAGAGGTCTTACTTGGGATGAATGGGTACCTCCTGCATTCAATACTGATTTAGGATGTGAAGAGGGACAATTAGATCCAACATTTGATCCAGGTCTTGGTGAAGGCTCAATTATCCAAGCACCGAATGGCGATATTTTAGCAATGACTTGGTTTCCTTATCCTAGTACTGATGGAGTAGATCAATTTTATGCGATTTTAGGAAAGAAGACAAGCCCGACTCAGATTGAGTGGGAATATTGCTGGAATACATTTGACAAAGAACCATTTTATGATCGTTCATGGCAAGTTCCAGTTGTTGGCCCTATTAACCCACCTCCCGAGCTTTCAACTAACCTTTGTTCATCCAATTGTCCATGGGCCAGTATGGTGGTTTCTAATTTCTGGAGCTATAGTGAACAAGGTTATCAGATTAGTGTTGATGGCTTAAATTATCGGCCATTAGATGTGCCAAATAGTGCAGATAATGAATGTAGTGCAGAATATGCTCGTTGTGGTCCTGATTTAGAGTTTGATTTATATTTTGAAGATTTGGGGTCTGAATGGGATTATATGCAACCACATCGTGAAATGAGAGCTTCACCTATCCCTTCTGGAGGTTTACTTTTCCCGAGATGGTTCGAAGATGGAACTAATTTATTTTTGGATACTGAATTAACTTGGCATAGGCATACTTTACCAAATGGGAGTTTTTTACCTTCACGTAGTCTAGTCATAGACAGTTCAGGTGCATTACATAGTGTTTCTTGCAACACTGCCGATCCAGGAGCGAAAAATTGTGATGGGACTTTTAACTTAACACACCAGGTTAGCTATGATGGTGGTTATACTTGGACCAATCAAACACACAGATGGCCATTAGCATTATCAGTTTCAGATAATACCTTTGAGTGGGATTTTCAGGCAGACGGAAATTTGGATTTGGCAGTTATTTCAATGAGAGTACAAACTGAGATTAATGGAACCTCAAGTGATATTGATCTTCTTTTCCACATAAGAGATTATAGTGAGAGTATGGAAGCTGATTCAATAACTTTAATTGGTTTAGGAGATTTAGATGCTACTTCAGGCGCAGGTAATGATGTTAGGTTTGATTTTTCCTCTATGGGAATTTTACCTGATGGTGGGGTCGTCGTAGCCTATCATGATAGCACAGATCCTAATACCGACCCAATGTTTGCAATTGAATTAGAATTACCTGAGAATTATTTTTATTATATTTCTTAGATTAGTTTGATAATTTCTTTCGCTCTATTTCTTAGAGTTACTTCAGAAGTGCCAACAGCTTTAGCAATTTCTAATTGGCTTCTTCTAACCTTATATTTTTTACAAGATAAATATAATGATGCACCTAGTAATGCAGTTGGGGAAATACCTTGTCTATAATCGCTATTTTCTACAGTATTGATTATATCTTGTGCATATATTTCTATATTTCTATTTAATGCAAGTTTATCTGAGAAACGTGGGAGAAGATTTGAGGTATTTGTAATACTAATTTTTAGTTTAAGCTTACGTGTTATTAATCGGTGTAATCTACTCAATTCATTTCGATTTAAGTTAGTTTTATCTGCAACTTCATCAAGAGTTCTAGGAACATTTTCCATCCGGCATGCAGTGTAGATTGCAGCTGCAGCAACTTTTTCACTACTTCTTCCTCTTACAAGTCCAGCTTTAGATGAGCTTGAAAATATTTCTAATGCAGATTCTTTGATAGTATTATCTACTTTTAAATCAAATGCAATTCGTTCGATTTCATCCGAAGCTAGAAGGATACTTCTACTAGCTAAATTTCCAGTTCTTGTTTCCTTCTGCCATTTCATAATGGTTCTAGAATTTATATTTTGTTCTTGGGGAATTGATGGAACAACTGTGTCGGGATTATAACTGGTCCATTTAGGTCCTGAATCAAAAATTAAATCGCAATCATTGCATGACATAACACTGTCACCTTCATCTTTAATTTTTAGTGATTCACATTCGGGACATTTAAGTTTCATTTTCTATAGACCTCTCTACCAACTAATCTAGTTATTCTGAATCCTTTGTTGGCAGAAATAGCTAGGTAAGGTTCTTTTACAGGCCCAAAAATATTCACGACTCTTCCAACTAGTTTCATTTCTGAATCAAAAATCTTTGTGTTTTTGTTTACCTTTTCTTTAGCTAAAACGATTGCTAAATTCTTGGAATTAAGGTGAGAAACTTTTCCTAGGCATATCATGTGCAACTTCTTCAAAACTTCTATATAAAGTTTACTATTTATCTAGATAACTAACTATGTTATCCCAGAATGCTGTTTCAGCAAGAACCAACTTATGTTTTTTAATCACTTCTCGGGGTGTTTTTAATTTTTCAAAATATATATTTTCATAATTTACTTGTAATAATGTGAGAAATTCAGGTTTACTAACTGTAAAATATATAGATTCACCATCTAAAGCTTTTCTTATGTCCTTTACAGTTCTTGCACCTCTACACACATCGCATGCAGCTCCTACCATTGTTCTAACCTGATGCCACAGGAATGATCGCCCTTCTATATCGCATGCTAAACCATTTCTGATTTTGCTTATAGAGATATTGAAAACTTCAGTTTCTGGATTAGGGTTGTTTCTTTTATCTTTTTTTGAAAATTTTTCGAAGTTATGTATACCTTCAAAAGTTTTCATTGCTTTACTAAATTCGTCTACATTCAAATTTCCATAAATTAAATAGCGATATAATCTTGAAGTAGCTTTTCTAGGGTTAAAATGTTCTTTAACTTCACAGAATCCATTAACCCATATATCATGGCCACTCAATTTTTCAGTTAATTTACCAGCTAATAATTCACTACTTTTTTCAGAGCTAGTTAGGATAATATTAGCAATTGCATTGACACCTTTATCAGTTCGACTTGCAAATTTAGGTTTTGAGGCCCCACATTCTTCAAGTTTTTCAGTTAAAATACGCTCTACTGTAATTACATTAGGCTGTATCTGTGAACCATGGTATGATTTACCCAAATATGCAATACGAATCAGTGTCCAGTGTAATTTCATCAACTAAAGTATCTCTTCAAGTCTTTTTCCTAATTCTGAAGGATTTTCAGATACATGAATTCCAGCACGCTCCATAGCATTCATCTTTGCCTTAGCAGTTCCCTTTCCACCAGATATAATTGCGCCAGCATGCCCCATACGTTTGCCAGGAGGGGCTGTTCTTCCAGCAATAAAGCCAACAACAGGTTTTGAGACAAATTCTTTCACATATTCAGATGCAGTCTCTTCAGCATTACCACCTATTTCTCCAATCATAATAATAGATTTAGTATTATTGTCTTTTTCAAAAGCTTCCAGACAATCAATAAAATTTGTTCCATTTACAGGATCTCCGCCAATACCAACACAGGTAGATTGTCCTAGGCCGATTTCAGTAACTTGGTTTACGGCCTCATAAGTTAGTGTTCCTGAACGAGAGATAATTCCCACATCTCCTCTTCTGTGTATGTGACCTGGCATAATGCCCACTTTACTTTTTCCAGGAGTTATTATACCTGGACAATTTGGTCCAATAAGACGCGTATCTATATTTTCAATGTATTTCTTTACTTTGACCATGTCTAGTGCAGGAATTCCTTCAGTAATTGCCACGATTAATTCAATGCCCGAGTCTGCAGCTTCCATTATAGCATCAGCAGCAAATGGAGGAGGTACAAAAATACATGAAACATTTGCACCAGCATCTGATGCTTCAGACATTGTATTCCATATAGGTAATCCTTGAGTCTCTTGGCCACCCTTACCCGGTGTAACGCCCCCAATAACTTTAGTACCATAATCTAGCATTTGTTCGGTATGAAATTGGCCATTTTTACCAGTAATACCCTGTACCACTATTTTACTATTCGAATCCAACCAAATACTCATGCTTTACCTCCAATTGAGTTAATTGCTTTAATCGCTCCATCATTCATGTTATCTGCAGATATCAAGTTTAATCCTGATTCTGACAACATCTGTTTACCCAATTCTACATTGGTTCCAGCAAGCCTAACAATCAATGGTACGGCCATATTGATTTCTTTTGCAGCAGTTATAATTCCTTCAGCAATAAAATCACATCTCATTATTCCTCCAAAAATATTTACAAATATAGCTTTAACTTCAGGATCAGATAAGATTACTTTGAATCCTTCAGCTACTTGCTTAGAATCAGCACCTCCTCCAACATCCAAGAAATTAGCAGGTTCACCTCCATGAAGTTTGATAATATCCATTGTAGCCATAGCTAATCCAGCTCCATTAACCATACATCCAATTTCTCCATTAAGTTTAATATAATTTAATCCAACTTTATTTGCTCTGGTTTCAAGAGGTTCTTCTTCACTAACATCTCTTAATTCTTCAATTTCGTTATGCCTAAAAAGACCCGAGCTATCAAAATTTATTTTAGCATCTAAAGCAATAATTTCATCATCAGAGCTAACTACAAGAGGATTAATTTCAACAATAGAACAATCTAAGTTTACAAATAAATGGTATAGACTTTTCATAAATTTAGCACAGTGTTTAATTTGATTGCCTTTTAATCCGAGTCCAAATGCAATTTTTCTAGCTTGCCAATCTCCAAGACCAGTAATTGGATCAATATGAACTTTCAGGATTTTTTCAGGATTTTTATTCGCAACTTCCTCTATTTCGACTCCACCTTCAGTTGACGCCATGATAACTGGTAAATCTCTTTCTCTATCTAATACAATTCCTAGATACAGTTCTCTTGAGATATTACATCCTTCTTCAACATATATTTTTCTAACCTCAACACCCTCAGCCGTAGTTTGGGGAGTTATTAGCCTTGAACCAATCAATTTCCCCGCTGCTTCATAAACTTCATCAGGTGAACGGCACAGTATTATTCCTCCACCCTTTCCTCTACCACCAGCGTGTACTTGAGCTTTAACGACCCAAATTTTTCCACCTAATTCTTTACAAGCCTCTGCAGCTTCAGTAGAATTTGAAGCCACAATGCCTCTAAGTGTTTTTACATCATACTGCGCAAATAGACCTTTTGCTTGGTATTCATGGATGTTCATATCATATTACACACAGATTGGGGTTTAATACTCTAATCTTAGCATATGATTACGTAAAGATTTAAATAGAACACAATCTGGCACAAAAAGTAGGTTAGTAAATGGCTAAGAAGAATCCTGCCCATATGTTTCGGGGCAAGAAAAAAGCATACACTCGAAAAGAGTACATCGGTGGCGTTCCAGCAAGCCGTATAACTAAGTTTGACATAGGTTCTGCAACAACCGACTTTAGTGTTAAAGTTACATTATCAGCAGATGAAGAATGTCTTGTAAGGCATAATGCCTTAGAATCGGCGAGGGTCACTGCAAATAGATATATTCAGGAAGCGGCAGGTCGTGAAGGATATCATCTGAAGGTTCGAGTATATCCTCATCATGTATTAAGACATAACAAGATTGCTCAGGGTGCTGGAGCAGATAGAGTTTCTATGGGTATGCGTAAATCTTTTGGAAAAACTGTTGGAACTGCAGCTAGAGTTAAATCAGGTCAAAAATTAATTACATTGAGTACATCTGACGATTTTTTACTTGAAGCTAAAGAGGCTTTGAGAAAATCTTCCCACAAGCTTCCAACCCCTTGTAAGATAGTGGTTGATCAGAAATAATGGCCGAACTCGTTAAGAAATTAGGATTACCTCAACCAGATGGTTTTCTTTATTTTGTTGAAAAAGATTGTACCGTATGGAAGCATCAGGGAGGTCAAAAGACTTTGATTTCAGATGCCGCTATTGAAAGAGAAGAAGGTTATTTGTATTTTATAGATTTAAATGGTGATTTAGCAAAAAAATCTAATATTCAACAAAGAGATAAGGACACTAATGATCTCTTTAAACCTGGTACCCAAGTTCCAAGAGATTAATTTTATTGGATATTACCAAAATTTCCACCATGCAGTTTTTTGCGTTAAAGTCCTACCTTTCATTTTTTCAGCATAATCTCCATCACCATCTGATATTCCCTTAATTACAGCAACATCCATACTTCGATATGCTATCTTTCCAGCTGGACTCATATCTTTTATGGCCGTTAATGCATTTGTAGTTAAGGTTTTTAATAATTCAAGTCTTTCTCTATCAAATTCAATATTTCCTGATGCAGAAACATTTTCACCCATTGCGTCCGAGATTAGAGTTGATAAATCCAGACTTCCATCTAATTCTTTTTCTCTAAACCATAATGAAAATCCCGCTAAAAAGCTTAGTTCACTTTCAATCCATTCACCTAAAGTCCTTGACATTAAATCTCTGCTAATTTCCGTACCTTCAGACCAATATTTCTGGGCATGTATTGGGAATTTAGTGTCCATTATCTGATTAATTTCCCCAATTTCCTTAGTGCGTATTTTTATTTTTTGTGATAAATTTTCAGAAACCCAAGAATAGTTACAACCTATTTTTAGTTCATTATTGCCTTTCTTCTTGAAAAATTTTAGAGTGTCTGGGTTTGAGATCAGTTCAGCTATTCTTTCTATCTTAAATCCAGATATTTCTGAGGCTTCATCTATGCTTACTTCTTTTCCAATTATTGAAATAAAAAGTTGTGCGGTTTCTCCCTTACCTGGTTCTTTCATTGTATAACCTTACTACCAGTAGGGTTTCCAAGTAGAGCCATATGCAATGAATCTAGATCAGTTATCCAACATTGACTATATCTTGATATTTGAAGTGCACATTCTAACTTTCCAATTAGTCCTCCAGTAACATCAGTAGTATTATTAATCTTCATTTTTTGTTTAAATTTGTCAATCATATTGGAATTAACAAGAGGTATCAGGTTACTTTTTTTTGAATTTAATTCACCATCCATGACTCCAGGATAATCCATTATGAAAATGGAAAAAGTAGGTTTGTATATTCTTGCTAATTCCATCATTATAACATCACCACTGAGTATGTTAATTCCTTGTATCTCATCATCCGTTGCATCACCAAAAGTAACCGGTATATTTCCCTCAAATAAGCATTGATCAAATATTTCTTTAGGAAATTGGGATATGTGCTTTGCACCTCTCGTCTTCATAGATTCAGACGGAATTATAGATTTGGTTTTCATTCCTTTGCTTTCTATAATTTCACATAATATTTTATTTAATTCTTTCATTTGGTTTCTTATTTCTTTAATTGAATTTTTCTGTTCAGGACTTTCATCCAATCCATTTATTAGTTTAAATTTTTCAGCAATTGGATGTCCAAAAGATCCAGCTCCATGTACCACAATTAAATCATATTTTTTATTATTCAATATCTTTCCGATTTGCTTTAAGTTAGCAATATTAATTTTAGGAATATCGCTGTTTTTTTTGGTTATTAATGACCCTCCAAATTTCAAAAGAATTCTTTCTTTAGTCATTATTCTCTTCTATGACATAGCTAAGTCGTCAAAAAGGTAGAGTGTCATTGATTAAATAGGAGTATCAATGGCAGTAAGTGCAAAATAAGATAGGTATTGCCCTATTCGGTGCTCTGTGTTATAATTTAACTCAAGGTTTAGCCTTTACTATGGTCCGAATGCAGGCGAATGCTCTTGGAGATTTTCGAATTTTAGGTTTAGTTGTCGGTTTACCTAATTTTGCACTTGTGGCAGGTTCTATCTTTTGGGGAATTATGGCCGATCGTTGGCAAAATCGTAAGGCTGTAGTTGTACTTTGTGCGATGTTTTCAGCTGTTTTATACATTCCTTTGCCTTGGCTAGGCCCAATCGGACTAATATTAGTTCGAACTCTTCAATCTTTTTTCCTTGGCGGAATGGTTCAGATTGCCACATTATTCTCAGAATTGAATCCTAAAGCTAGAGCTACATTGATGGGTAAATTAGAGGCTGCTTTAGGTTTTGGATGGGGCGCAGGGGCTTTTCTTGGCGGTTTTCTTATTATATCTGAAGACTATGGTTCATCTCATCCAACGGTCATATTTTCTTTCTTACTAACTGCTTCTTTGGGCGTCTTTGCAGTTGTTGGTTATATGGGTTCTACTGAAAGGTACACTCCTAGAGAAGTTATTGATTTAGATTTTAGTGAATACTTTTGGGCTTTATTTCGTTTATTCTTTACAACTTTCTTAGTGTTTTTGGGGTACATGTTCTTCTTAAGTATTTCACCAATATATCTAACTGAAATTACGGGTTCAAGTTTTGGCATGGGGATTATAGTATTACTTAGTGGAGTCATTCATGCACTTTCAGCACCATACATTGGTAAATTAGTTGATGAGTATCCTCGTGAAATTACAATTAGAGCTTCTACTATAACTGTATTTTTTAGTTTGACGATATATTCTTTGACAACTAATATTTATTGGGTGACTTTGGCATTCTTACCTCCAATTTATATGACTTATTTCTTGGGGGCTAGAGCAATTATAGCTGATATCGTACCTTACCAACTCAGAGCTAGGGCTATGGGACTTCTTACTTCATTTAGTTTATTGGGTAGTGGAGTAGGTAGTATTCTGGTTGGAGAACTTTTAGTCAATTTAACTTTCCAGGAGGTATTTCGTATAGGTTCATTTTTAACTTTTATGTCTATATTAGTTGGATGGTATCCTACAAATAACAAGTAAATCTAGTTGTGGTTTATACGTATTTTTCTTTCTTTAAGAAAGTTTAGAACAAAATCATAGTTTTTCTTGTCTTGACCCAATGTTTCAGGGCATAGGATTCCCGATTTAGATATATTATTTTCAATAATTAATTTTGAAAATGCGCATGCAGTTAAGCCAGTTGTCCTTGCCATACTACTCCATCCTTCCCTTGTTTCATCATAGACAGTATAGTTAATTTCAGAACCATCTTTCTTGGTTGCTATAATTATCATAAATGTAAATTCCTCTTCATCTTTAGATAGTTTCCATTCATCAAATAATTCTAGACTTGTTTTTTCTTTTTTAGTTATTTTGCCACCATTAAAGTCAACTATTTCATCAGAAAAGTCTCCCCTATTAATCAAATCTTTTACTAATTGAGCATGACCCGGATATCGGATTGTATACTCAAGCAGATTTGGAATTTTAGCTATATTTTTATCAGAATTAAGTAAAGTTCTGAGGCCATCAGTTAGAAAAGCTTCAAGTTCTCCAATCCCTTCAACTTCAAAATTCTGAATATCCGTTAGGGCATCTCTTATTTCAATTAGGCCATTTTCTTTTATTCGAGCAGGTCTAGTATATTCTTCAATAACATCTATCGGTGAAAATGGAGCTTTATAATTCCATGGTGGTTTCTTTTTTTTTGGAAGCCCTCCTACCATAGTTCGAATTTTCGTTATGTCATTATTTGCTACTATATGTCCAATAATTAGATTACTAAGTCCAGGAGCAACACCAGCATCTGGAATTATAGTACATTTGTTCTTTAATGCAAGATCTGATAGTTCAAGGCAATTCTCAGGCATAAATGAGATGTCGGTACATGAAATACCTAGAGTTATTAATTTTTCTAAGATATTAAAGCCCATAAAACCAGGAAGGCAATTAATGGCTAATTGGTAATTGTTTATCTCGTTTTCAAATAATACATCATTAACATCCATCACTTTTAATTTAATATTTTTGTTGTTATTTAGAAGTTCGTTTAGATTTTTTTCAGACTTATCAAAAACAGTAGTATCATACTCTTTTGATAGTTCAGTAGCTATAAGTGATCCAACCATTCCACTTCCAATAACTGCTATTTGCATTACAACTCAGTTACTCATTTTCTTTCTGGAAACTCTTACACCATTTGGAGCTACGACTATCCATTTTTGACTTACACCTACTAGATCACCATCTATATCTGCTACAGCTCTTTCTAATTCTGCAAGTATTTTATGGAGCGTTTCCTGATCTGAAGTAAGCGGTGTAAAATCTATTAAAATCATATTTCCATCATGAAGTTCAGTAGTTACTTGCTTTATTTGTTCAAGTTTACTTAGCATCATAGTATGAACAATCATTGATGCTTTACCTCCATAATCCTCAGCCTTGTCTGCACTCCAATTTCTTAAATCAAAAAATTGTTCTGTAGGTATCCTTCTCATTTGTGGTGGTGCAGCAGCCATGTTTGAACAATTAGTTGTGGTTAATTAGCCTTCCTATGTTTTAAAACTGAACATCCTACTAATAATATAACTATAGTAATAAAATTTGGATACGGTAAAATACTTGATTTAACTTCAGCCTTAAAAGTAGCTGACTTTGTCATATTATTATTTTCTAGAATAGTCTCTCCGTTTGAAACAGAAGCTATTACTTCGAATTCATAATATCCGGCAGGCGCAATCCATTCGAAATTAAAGACTTGAGATTCTTCACCTTCAATATTATAATTCCAACTTTTAACAATTTCATCGTTAATTAATAAGTCAACTGTACCAATGGCAACTGCTCCATTGTATAGTACAGATTCATAAGTTTTGTTATAATTTTTTAAAATGAATTCAATATTTTGAGTTTTTCCTTTCTCTTTTGTCCCCTCAATTTCTAATGATTCAATATAGATATCTGGCCAGCCAAGAACTTCGATAGTACTAATATTTGTTCTGTAATTTCCTTTTTCATCGATTAATTCATATTCTAAAATTATAGTTCCCGTATACTCTATTTCGACAATTATATTAAAATTAGAACCTTGATCTTCATACAGTAATTCAGCTCTTTGTGTACCTTCATAGTCATATACACTTATTTTCAAAAAATTAATATATGCTTCACCTTCTTCGTCATATGCATTAAGATAAATTTCAAAGTCTTCACCATATCGTGGGTTGCTAGGATGTGTACTTAGCACTCCCCATGGTTTGTAATCTGCGTAAAAGGTGGTAATGAATATTTGTGAACCTACTGGTTCTTGAGATACAAGCAAGTCGATTCTATGTTCTCCCCCCGTTTCCATAAGTACAGTTATAATCTTATCATTACCAGCTAGTGTTTTTCCATCCAAAGCCCATTCATAATTTAAGTTAAGACTCTGCGCAATACGAGATTCAGATCCATTCCAGAAACCGGATGAGGTACTAGCATCAAAAGTCACCCAATTTCCTTCATTTATGGTATTATTGAATTCAAGATATGCATAAGGATTGTTGTAGATAAATACTGTAAAAGAGAAATTTTCAGCCCATAATTTGGTTTCAGTGTGTCTTCCAGATACCTTTACTAGATATTCGCCTTCTGAAAATACAGGGAATTGGAGTGAATCATTTGTATTTATGTCATCAATTAATAGATAATCATCATCTAATTTACGTTCTTGTATGTACCACCTGTACAAATCAAAGGTACCATCTTCTGAGATAGTCTGGAATGTCATGTCATAACCTACTACTATTTCGGTGTAATCCTCCCAATTTTCAATCGTTATCAAAGGCACGGTTTGAGGAACAACTGTGAATGTTCTTGTTTTCTCATTGCCCCAACTATCAACAACTCTCAATTGTATTGAGGTTTCTTCTTGGCCAAAATAATATTGCACAGTTTTTCCAAAGTAAGTTTCCTCTTCTATAGTCCAAAAGTATTCGACATCGGCTCGATCCTCTTTCCATATGCAGCAAGCCCATGTAGGACTTGCATCAAGTAATATTAATCTCTCCGCAGGTATATACCACGTTTTGAAGTTGGACATAGTCAATGGTGATAGTCTCAAACCGTCAGGTATTCTAATTTGGGGTTGAGGAAGCGTGGGAGTTACGGTAATTTCGATGGTTGTTGAATTTGTACCCAATTGATCATCAGTTACGAATAGTGTCACGTTGTAAGTCCCAGGAAACCAGAATACCTTATTGCAATAGTTTTTGCTTTGATTACATGCTACATCATCTGATGTATTTCCTTCACCAAAATCCCAGAACCATTGTTCAATTTCTCCATCCTCGTCGTATGATGAATCATAAAACTCGAATATAGTGGTTGCAGTTCTATTACCCCCCTCGAAATAAAAATCTACTATAGGTAATCTGTTTATGACTTCTATTATGTAATATACTGTTGTTATATCGCTTAAATCATCAATTAATTTTAGAGATACATTGTATATTCCTGAGTTTTTGTATTCATGATCAATTGTAGCCATATTTGAGGTGTAGCCATCGTCAAAATTCCATTGGTAAAACTCAACTTCACCATCAATATCATAAGAATCCGAGGCATCGAATGTAATCTCTTCACCTAACATTATTACAAATTTAGAAATTTGTACAACTGGAATTGGTCTTTTATTAACAAAAATATTCAATATAAAAGAGTCTTCAAGTCCGTTATTATCTCTTACAGTTAGTACAACATCATAGCTTCCATTCTCAATAAAAATATGACTTGGATTGTCAGTATATGCAAATTCCCCATCTCCAAAATCCCAAGTATAATTTACAATATTTCCGTCTTCATCCCATGACTCATTGCCGTAGAATTGAAGTTCTAAACCCTCTGTAATCACAGCCTCATCAGCATCAGCTACAGCATGTGGTTTAGACAAGAAACTAATATCTAAAATGATATTATCGCCGCTAGTTTCAATATTTTCAATTTTCCAACCAGATTCGGTACCATTATAGGCTAGAGAATTTGGATAGCTATCTTTTGAAAATGTACCTGAGTTATAGGGGTCACCTGTATCTCCCCGGTTAGCTCCACTATCTAAATCGTCATTACCATCTGCTTCTTCTAAATCCATTCCTTTGTGCTCTTCATCATTATTCACTGTGTTTGAGCTCCATTTTGAATTTAGGACTTCTTCATCAATATGCCAAATAAGCAACCCCTCACCAGGTAAGTAAGAATCATAATTTGTTTGTTGTCTATTTTCAATTAAAAAATATTGTTTAGAATTAGACCAATTTCCTGGTATTGGAAGTTTGTATACTTCTCCCCCTTCGGATATAGGTTCAAGAACTAAGTTGTTGATATCCTCTTCAATTAGTATCGGTTCTTCCCATCCTAGCCAGTACCTTGAATATGCACTAAAATAAACGGGTGTTTCTCCATTATTCCCCCAAGATCCAGCAGCCATAACTGCCCAATTGCCAGATCCTTCGGATGACCCATCAGTATCATAAAAATCAGGTAAACCAAGTTCATGTCCGAATTCATGACACCATACACCCAGTGGCTCTCTTTCGCCAGAAGATTGTTCATATTCAGGTATTTGAGTAATTTTCTTTATTTGATAATCGCCATCGTTAGTATCTATTGTGATACTAGGCCAATGGGCAGACCATATGTCATCGTTATCTCCTGTAGATTCTCCACCAGGCCCTGAGTGTATTGCCATTACGGCATCATAATTTCTAAAATCAATATCATCATCTGCTATTTCTACACTGTCTCTAACGAATGAAGTACCACTTGAATAATCTGCAGCATCTCCATCCAAAGTATATGGGCCAAAAACATCACCTTCAATTGTTAATTGGCCTCCTGAAACTTCATCATAGTAATGCCACATAGAATCTGAACTACCAAATGCTAAATCTTCAAAATAATCTTGATCATGTTCGTCATAAAAATCTTGATCTTCGAATTCAGCCATGATAAATGCCACTTGAATAGTCCCAGTACTAGGGGCAGCTTCAGTATTCATTACACAAAATAATGATAAAAATATTAATGCAGCTATAAGCCTCAACTTTTGAGTCATTAATATAGAATATTCAAGATGCAATATTAAGCTTCAGTTAGAAACAAAACCTAGTGGATCTGAAAGAATATTATCTCTGGCTTCATGTGTGATTTTAACAGGTTTTTCACCAAAGAACACCTCATTATTATTCCTCATAGTTTCCAAAGTTCCTACTCCCATAGCAAAGTTTACTGCAGCCCCAGCTCTAAAACCTGCATATTCATCAGGTATTGCGTTAAGATATTCTTTAACAGGTTCAATATGTTGACATGCATTATCAAGCATTGCATCTAACATAGCCATGGATTGAGTTTCATGTTCAGATTTAAGAAGATCGGAAGGTATTAGATTATGTTTTTCAAATAAAAATCCAGGCCAAAATATTTTTTCATTATCTAATATATCTTCTCTATAATCTCGTATTATATTTACTTTTTGAAGGAATAATCCAAAGTCTCTTTCATTATTTCTTAAAATAGCTGAGTTCTCTTCAGAGAGATCCTTAGATCGGGTTCGTATTAATTCTGTTAAGAATCCCGATGGAGTACCTGCTACATAGTAACAGTATTCATTTAAGTCTTCAAATGAGTAAACTTCTTGTCTTAGGAATTTTTGCATTCCAAAATTCATTTCTTTTAACCATCTAACCATACATTCTTTGGTTCTTTCATCAAAGCTATCATGAACTGTAAGTATGCTCTCCATATTCTTTACTAAATCTCGATATTTAGGATTAGCGACCATTTCATCAGCTGAATCCACTAGTGTTTTAGCTTTTTCTTTAGCTGAAAGACTGCTTGGACTTTCTAAAACTTCCATCAGTAAATTCATAGAATGAATTCTTTCTTCTAAGGTAATCTCTCTTCTTCCAATATCATCTTCAAAGGTATCTAATATTCTAGCTTCTAGATATCCAACCATAATTGGACCTAAGATATTGTTTTCTACAAGTGGAATAGTTAAAGCAAAAGAACGGGAAACTGATTGAAGTGCACCTTTACAGTAATCCATACTTTCTTGGAGTAATTCTCCAGTTTTGCTCTTGACTGCACCGTACAATGATGGCATATTAAGCTCCTATTCGGACTCCTTAAATTGACGAAGTATATTTAAAACTAGGTTTTTGTAAGGATTTATGAAGCCATTAATAGATATGAGTACAGAAGAATCGCGCAATATTAAAGCTATTCTATTTGATTTAGATGGTACTTTTGTTAATAGTGATGAACTCAAGAGTCAGGCTTATAGTTCATTAGAATCAATTCGAGAAAAAGGTTTGAAGACTGTAGCAGTAACTGGAAGACCGGCTGGTTGGTGTGATTTAATTGCTAGATGGTGGCCAGTTGATGCCGTGGTTGGAGAGAATGGAGCTTTTTTCTTTTATAAAAACAAAGATAAGATAATTAGAAAGACTTTTTATGATTTAGATATGCAGTATAATAATAGAAGAAGATTAGATGAGTTATTTGAGAAATGTTTGCTTAATTTTCCATATATTAAAATGGCTTCAGATCAATCTTTTAGGCAATGGGATTTAGCAATAGATATTGCAGAAGAAACGCAGGTATCTACTAAAGAAATAGTAGATATTGTGAATTTTGCAGAAGGTGAAGGAGCTTGTACAGCCATATCAAATATTCACATTAATATATGGTTTGGAGATTATAATAAAGAGCAAATGTCGTTAAAAGTCCTTAAGGAATTAGGTTTGAGTAGTAAGAATATATTGTATGTTGGGGATTCACCCAATGATTCACCAATGTTTAAGTATTTTGAGTCTACAGTTGGGGTTAAATCAGTAATGAATTATGAAGGTTTAATAGATACATATCCTAAATATATAACTACAAATGATGAAGGGGATGGATTTGTGGAATTAATAAACTTCCTTATTTCGACCAGGTAATTCCTTTCTGATTTTGATAATTCCCACTTCTTTCAGAGTACAGTGATGTAGCAGGTCCTGACATCATTTCAAACACCATTTGAGCAAAAGTTTCTCCCATCTTTAATTCTACATCTTCACTGCCTGAATTGAAACCAAGTAAGGTCAAAGTCCCTTTAAATCCCGAGTCAATTTTACCAAAACTACACATTATGCCCTTTCTTGCCCAACTTGTTCGAAGCCATAATTGTGCACAAACATTAGCACCACATTCGATACGTTCTTTTGTTGAAACTGCAAAACGTTTTCCAGCAGGAATAACAAGACTTCCTTTAGATATTTTAGTCTCATTAGGAATTTCGACTTCATCAATAGTTAAGTCATATCCGTTTGGAGTTAGATTGTTTACGTTAAATGGTTCAATATTTAATTCACCAATATCAATTGCAGATAAGATAGCCTCATCGGATAGAACAACCATTATTTTCTTATTTCGTTTAAAAATTTCTCAGCCATATCTGCCCTTACTTTACCCGAATTCTTCAGCATTTCAGCAACCTTATCAATTTCAGTCTTATTTGCACCAGCTTGAACTGCTAAATTACGAGCATGTAACCCCATGTGTCCTCTTTGTATCCCTTCTGAGGCTAAAGCTCTCAAAGCACCTAGATTCTGACATAATCCAACTGCACAAATCACTTGTGAGAGTTCTGTAGCTCCTCCTGGAATTTTAACATCTAGTATTTTTACACATGCTTTTGCAGTAGGGTGGGTTGACGTGGCTCCACCTACTAAACCAATAGCCATCGGGAGTTCAATACTGCCTTTTAAGTCTCCATCTTTGGTTTTTTCCCAAGTTGTGAATGAAGAGTGTCCCTCTTTCCATTGGCCATATGTGTGCGCTCCAGCTTCTATTGCCCTCCAATCATTACCTGTAGCAATTACTACGGGATCAATTCCATTCATGATTCCTTTATTATGTGTTGCAACTCTAAATGGGTCTGCGCATGCAAACGAGAATGCTTCAATGATTCCATCAACAACTTCTTCACCTCCTAAAAACTCAGCAGGCCATATTGCACTTGCTCTTGATTTACGGTAGATTGCTAAATTAGATATAATTCGAAGATAGACTCTACCTCCAGTTATAGTTTCTAATCTTGTAGCTACAGCTTCAGCCATTGTATTGACTGCATTAGCTCCCATTGCATCTCTACAATCTACTAGTAGATGAGTTATCACCATTGGTCCCGTATCAGAATCTAGTACACGAACTTCAATATCCTTACATCCTCCTCCAAACTTGACTAAAATTGGGTCCTGTTCATTAGCAAGTTTAATTATTTCCTTTCGCTTTTCTATTATTATTTTCTTTGCTGCAAATGGATCTTTTAGATTTACTAACTGAATTTGACCAATCATAACAGGTTCATCAGAATCTGCTGTAATTCCTCCTTTCTTCCTTGTTCCTTTAGCCATGTGTGTGGCTGCTGCTACAACAGAAGGTTCTTCTAATGCCATAGGAACCATATATTCTTTCTTATTAACCATAAAATTCGCAGCAATACCTAAAGGAAGTGGGAAGGTACCTACTACATTTTCTATCATTCTGTTGGCAGTTTCTTCACCCAATGCACCATATCCACTTATGGCATTTGCTTCTTCATCTGAAAGATCAGCAAATTCTTTGATGAATTCTAATCTTTCGGACGGTTTTTTCTTGTAAAAACCAGGTACTTCCGAGCTCGGAGTCATAATTAGGTAAGCAAGTATTCCTTAAAGATAGTTGTTCAGTTTATAGTGGAGATTTACCGAGAGTACCACAGTAAGGACACATGATTTCTTTATCGCCACTTTTACTTTTAAATTCCTTTGAACACCCAGCCTCACATATGAATGAAACCTGCCGAGAAAATTCGCTCCCTGAAATTACACTAAAAGGTTCTTTATCTTTTTCATCTAGAATTTGTTCTCCATCATCATAAGATCCTTCTTGTGTAATACTTTCTAGAGGCACTAATACAGGCCCCTCACCAATAAGTTCATCTGATTCTCCCTTTCTAAATAGATAACTTGCAGAGGCTAATGCTATTGAGATTAATAGCACTGCAGCACCTACATAATTATAAATATCATTATCCGTTTTTTCTTCTCCTATAACTTCATTGATAATTTCAGTCTCAATAATTATTTCTAAAAATTTATTTTCCATATCTGAGTTTGTATATCCCATTCTATCAATAGAAATAATTCGATAATAATGAAAACCACTACTTAAATTTATGATTTTGTATTTTAGTTCATCAGTATTATTCGTGTATATGGTTTCTACTGGAATCCAGTCAGTAGTAAAATTTCTTTTAGTTTCAATTAAGAAGCTTACTGCATCTACTGGCCGTTCCCATTCTAGAGTAACATTATTTCTTTCTTCAATAATAAAACTAGCGATAGTAACTGGTTCTGGAGGGGTTGCATCTATTGTAGTTTTTAAGTCAAAACCATGATAAACAAATGACATTGAGGAATTAATAGGAGGCATATATCCATCAATTCCATTACCAAACACAACTTTAGCGTTATCATAATCTATCCAATATTGGTTTGCAGTCATTCCGGCCAAATCCGTACCAGTATATTCTTCTAAACTGGTTTCGAAGATTCCGTCACCGTTTTCATCAACACTAATTGCCATGTTTCTAATTTTCCCAATCATAACTGGTTTTAGTGGATAAACCGGTAAATCGATATTTTGATTATTTTCAGAATAGATTTGAGTCGTAAATTGGTAAGTTTCTCTAGTGTAATAATTTCCAGCTAAATCAAAGGGATTAATTCTGAAATAATAAGTTTTACCATCTAATAAATTAATAATTGCAGATTCATTTTCCCAGTTATTACTCCATATCTTCCAGTCAAGTTCTACTTCATCATTTTCATTTATTTGGGCATATTCTAAAGTTATATTAGCTAAAATTTCATTAGAGTTTAGTATGCTAATTATCAAATTTTCAGGGCCAATAAGTGTATTAATTGGATTTAATTTTACCATAGGTTTTGTTCTATCAAAAGTGATAGTTATATCGCTGGTTTCTTTGTTTTCAATATTGCCGGCATAATCTACGGTTCGGGATCTAATTTCGAATGTGGCATCATAATCTGGTGAAAACCAATATTGGCCTGGAGCTGTGAAAGATCCAAAATCATTCCATGTAAGATTTCCTTCTTCTTTATACTCAATCAAATAAGCTTGAATATCATATGTTTGATTGTTTTTCCATTGTAGAGTTACACCGTCTAAATTGGTAAATCTATAATCACCTTCAACTATCCAAAGAGTGGATTGTGGCAAGTCTAAATCTATACTCATCTCAGCATCATAAGACCCTTTATGTTCAATATTTCCAAGTGTATCTATAGCTACTGATTTAAATCGGTATATCATTCCATTCTGGCCAGTAAAATTCATGGAATTATTGGTGTAAAATCCTAGAGAAATCCATTCACCTATATTTCCTCCATCCTTTTCTAAGTAATAAATATAATATCCTTCTAAATCATCATAATCAGATATGCTTCTCCATTTAACTTCAAAAGTAGAATTATTACGGTAAAACCCTTCTTTAATGATGCTAGTTGTTGGAGCTGTCGAATCTAGATATATTGGAATTTCGTTTATTTCGGTTTTGTAATTCCATAAATTAGCTTGTGGAAACATAATCTGAATTTCTTGGTCAAACCATTGTGTATTTGTAGGATTATAAACTACACTTGCTATTATATTTTGGCCTTGATTTAGATAGTTTGTGTAGACTTGAACTTCTTCATTCCAGTACTCAGCTCCGTGTCCACCACCTCCATCAATATCTCCAAATACATAAATGCCGTTAATGTAGTGATCACCATAATTATTTGTTGCAACACCAATCTTCAAAGATCCTCCATCATAAAGACTAATATCCGAAATATTAACTATATGTCTAAAATAAGCATAATTTTCACCATTCCAGAAGGTTTTGTAGTTTATTCCATCTAAATCAGTATCTCCAAAAGGAGTATTTCCATCACTCCATAAAGAATCATTAAAACCTAATTTTGTCCAGTTAGTATTATTAAATAATTCTTCAGAACCAGTTGAATTTATCCATCTCCAGTCTACTTCATCCGTAGTACCTCTACTCAGCAATGTTCTTGTTAATACGTAATCATGGGTACTTTCAACTTTGAAAGAGAGGTTATAGAAACCATCTTCATGAGACTCAGGTATAGTGGCAGTTAATAGGACATTTTGAGTTTGTCCAGGTTCTAGTAAAAAATTATTTGGAGCAAATTGTACATTCCAGTTATTGAAACTTGAATCGGCATGTGTTAAAGTTATATTGTCGGTTAAATTTCCATTATTTATAACTTGGATTAAGGAGCTAACAAATCTACTATTATTAATCAACAAGAGTTCTTTATCAAATGAGGTATTTAATGAGTAAATTTTAGTAGTTATATTTAAAATAAAATAATTATTGGTCAAATTAGTTTCGTTGCAATTACAAGAAAATGAGATATTAAGTTGGTTAAGGCCTATATTTTCAGGACTCCAGCTAATGAATACTTTCGAACTATAATTACCAGGTATTGTAGCAAAAAAATCATCACTATTATTGTATGTGTCTGTAGTACTATTTAGAAAAACAGTTTCTGCACTTTGATTTCCTTGATTCCCTCCATTGATTAATATGTTAACAGTATCTCCAAGTATTATAGATTCGTTAGTTGGTTCAAAAACTTGGGCTGTGAGTTGTAAATCAATCCATTGTCTATTACTATTCCCCCATCCTCCAACATAATCACGAGCATATACAGCAAGTACATTTTCACCTTGATTGAATGAAGAAGGAGTTATTGTTCCTGCAGCATCATCATTCCAATACTCCTGTGCTCGACTATCTCCACCTCTATCGTCATAAATCATATGCCCATTTAAGTAAGGTGTGCAAAAATTTGCAACTGCTACATCAAGTTCAGCAGAGGTTACGATTCCGGAAACTTGGAATTTGTGTCTTATGAGTATAACATCATCATTATAGGGAGAACTGCCTGCCGTATTCCATATTATATTCGGTTCAACACCACCAGATGACCGATCACCAAAAGGCGCAGCACCTAAACTCCAAGACGAATCGTTGAAATCGGATTGTGACCAGTTTTCAGGAGCCTCTGTGATATCATCAATAATTAAATATTTGTAATCAGTAGCATTATCTCTTCCACTTGCAATCAGTAGTTGTTCTTGAGATTGGCCATTAGAATATACTACATCTTCTATAAACAAATCAGGAGCGCCTTCAGCCTCAATTGATAAAAATGTTAAGGAAATAATGGCTATTGCCAGAAAAATTAATATTCCAAATTCACGCCTCATTGTTAAATTGATTAATGCTCCCGTTATTTTAAGGTTATAACTTATGTGAACTATTTATTATCACCTCTTTAGTAACATATCTGAGATTGTGTCTGGAGATGACAAGAAAACAGGTTTGAGAGGTCGTATAGATCGTTTCTTCGATAGGAGAGCAGAAGAGCAACAGGAATTGATTAGCAAGGCTCTTGGTGGCAAAATTATAGAAAATACTTCATCTAAAAAACCTTCTGCAGATGGGCCTTCTAAGTTAGCAATACCAGAACCATCGAAGAAAATACATAAAGTTAAGAAGTCTAAGGGCTCATCAAAAGTATTTGAGTCAACCGGTTCAGATGTTGAAATTAGCCCTATAGCTCGTAGTTTTGTGCATTTAACCACCGATTATCCGCCAATTACATTAGGTATAATGACAGTAATTATGCTTTTTATGTTAATTGGAATTGGTAAAACTAATATTAATGGAGCAATGGAAGTCTATCTTCCTAAGGGATCAATTGAAGAAGAATTACTTCTTGAAGTTAGAGATGATTGGTCAACCGATATTATAGTAATCTATGTTGAAACAGATAATGCATATGATGTTTCTAGTAATGCTAACATAACAAGTAGACAAGTTCTTCTTGAAATGGATCATATTGAAAGAACAGTCGATCCTAATGGTCAAACCGAACAGGGTGGTGCTGGAATAGTTCCTTCAGATGGGGGAGTTTACGATAATGTAGTTTGGTCATTTAGCGTATCTACTTTGATTAAAGAGCTTCACAGTACCAACAGCAGAGTTTATGATGCAATGATAGAGAATTCTGCAGAGTGGTCATCATCTACATCGGATGGGGCTACTGCTACTTTCGCAGAATTAGTAGGGCAAGGTGCTCAAATCGCAAAAGACAGTGCTGTTGAATCAGGTACGTTAAATCATTATGAAATCCCAAGCCAGTCCGATATTGATGATATTGTAAAAGATCTTCCTCCTGCCGTTCTTGAAAAGGTTCTAAGAGATACTAATGGTGACGGAATATGGGATACTGCAGTCATTTTATTTGGTGTCACAAGTGACGTCCCACCGCCAGTAATTATAGATAAAGTTAATGAAGTTATGATTAATCGTGGCGTTGATATGGGTAGGCCAGATGGGCAAACTTACAGTCGTATGATGTTGACAGGTCCAGTACCTGTTACTCAAGCAATAACTGAGCGTTCCTTTTCCGAATTTTGGCGTGTATTTCCAATAGGTGTTGTTCTATGTTCTATAGCTATATTTTTAATTCAGAAAAAGATAAGAGCTGTTATGATATCAGGCGTTCCTACCTTATATTCTATTTTTATAACTTATGGATTTATTGGTTGGGCCGGTATTGAAGCTACACCGACAATAATTGCTTTGGGTCCTATTTTAATGGCTCTAGGCGTAGCCTATGGCTTGCATTTATCGAATCGTTTTACAGAAGAAGAAGGCGAAAATGCACAGATTAAAATGATGAAAGCACTTTCTACTACTGGAAGAGCGATTGCACTTTCAGCACTGACTACAATGATTGGTTTTGGTAGTTTAATGTATACTAACTTGGGTCCTGTTTTTACAGTAGGGCTGAGTTTAACCATAGGGATTTTTGTTTGTTTGTTGTGTACATTTGTAATGTCTCCTGCAATCGCAGTTTGGACTAATTATAATTACAAAAAAGAAGAAGGGGAGTGGCATAAGTTAGCAAAGGTAGTAACAGAGCATAATAAGCCCGTTTTAGCTGTTTTATTAGTTGTAACATTGCTTTCAGTTGGAGTATTGCCCTTACTTGAAACAAATATAGATTATTTAGATATGGTACCTGATGATGAGCCAACATTAATAGGGATTGTGAAATATTCAACTGAATTTAATGCAGGAGCTTTTGGTATGATGATTGCTCGGGGAGATTTTCAGAATGATTATGATGAAGTTACCAATGATGCTGTGGATCACTTAGACCAAGTAGATTTGTTAGTGGCGGGAACTGAGGATGGCAATCGTGAAGGATTAAATGATGTCCCTGATGTCACGGCAATTTCTTTGACTGAAGTAATGAAAGCAGTTAAGTTCTCAACAAATCAATCTTCAACACTCGATGGAACTTTAGATTTATTGGGGCTTGATGAAGGAATAGAAAGATCATTTTGGGAAGTTCTCCATGAAGATCAAGTAGCTAATAATCAACTAGTTGGCAGAGATTTACAAAAATTTATTTTAAATATATTTTATGATAGTATTACTCCTGAAGCAATTAGTATGATTATGGATTGTTCACCTGATACTTCAGGAAGTGTTGAATGTAAATACTCTAAGACTTTAATTTATGTAGATATGCCTTTGAAAGATATCAAGGGTATGGAAGCAGCAGTAATAGGTGTCAATGAGATTAGAAATGAGCATGCATATGCTCCGGTTAAAATGTCTGAATTAACTGGCGTAGCCGCAATAGGCACAAGTGTTAATGCTCAATTAATAAGTTCACAAATTAATACATTGGTTATATGTTTAGTTTTAGTTTTCGGAATATTAACTTTAACTTTTGGAAGAAATTGGAAGTTAGGTCTTATTACGACATTACCTGTTGTTTGGGTTGTTTCACTTGAACCCCTCACATTCGTTGTATTAGGTCAGCCCCTAAGTTTAGTAACTGTAATGATTGGCTCAATTGTTATTGGTGTTGGAATAGATTTTTCAATACACATTACTCAAAGAGTTATTGAAGGTGGAATGAATATGCCAAGTGTTTATAATGCAATTGCAAGGACTGCACAGACCTTGTTTGAAGCAACCTTAGTTACATTAGTAGGTTTAACTTCAGCTTTTGCGATTAAAATCAGCGCATTGTGGTGGTTTGTTTTTATCATTGTAATTTTACTGATTGCATCAATGATCTCAGCAATGTTCCTTTTACCTGCTCTATATTCTCAAATTGTTAAGTCAGGCGGGACCTTAGAGTGACCGTAACAACAATAATTGGTGCTCAGTGGGGTGATGAAGGCAAAGGAAAGATTACCGATTATTTAGCAGATAATTCTAAAGTTGTAGCCAGATCACAAGGCGGAAATAATGCAGGCCACACAATAGTTATAGATGGTAAAAAACACAAGTTACATCTTCTTCCATCTGGTATCTTAAGAAAAGATATCATTAGTGTAATAGGCAATGGTGTTGTTGTAAATCCGGATGTATTGCTCAAAGAGTTAGATAATTTGGGGGATGAAAGAGGCCAGTTGTTTATTTCTGATAGAGCCCATGTAATCATGCCATATCATAAATTATTGGATGGTGGTGAAGAAAGTTCGAAAGGTAAATCTATGATAGGTACTACTGGGAATGGAATTGGTCCTTGTTACTCAGATAAGGCTTCTCGAATTGGGATTCGAATGGGGGATCTTTTAGATGATGATATAATTATTGAAAGGCTGGAGAAAGCCTTACCTCGTAATTTGGCATTACTTAATCATTATAAAATAAATAATAGATTGACAGTAGAGGGTTTATTTCAAACTTGCAAAGAATGGAGAAATAAATTAGGTGATTTTATTACAGATGCTTCTTTATTAGTAAATAAGCACATAGATGAAGGAAATAATGTTCTTTTAGAAGGCGCTCAAGGAGTACACATTGATATTGAATATGGTACTTATCCGTTTGTTACTTCTTCAAGTCCAACTACGGCCGGTGCAGCTTTGGGTTCAGGTATTGCTCCTTCAAAAATTGATGATGTCGTAGGAGTTACCAAAGCGTATCTTACAAGAGTAGGTTCAGGTCCATTTCCTACAGAATTAGAAGATGAAGTTGGGGAAATGATTAGAGATAAAGGTCAAGAGTTTGGTACAACAACAGGACGTCCAAGAAGATGTGGTTGGTTAGATTTAGTTATGTTAGAATTATCTCATCGAATTTGTGGATTTACTTCATTAGCACTTACTAAGCTAGATATTCTTTCAGATATGGATGAAATTAAAGTATGCATTGGATATAAAGGAGAAGATGGCTTAGAAATCAAACATTTTCCATCATCACTTACTTATCTTGCAAAGTGTTCACCTGTTTACAAAACTTTTGCAGGTTGGTCATCATCAGGTATAGATATTTCTAAAGGTATTGTACCTAATGAAATGGAAATATTTTTAGATTTCATTTCTGAAAAGTTAAATATTCCTATTAGTATTATTTCGCTTGGACCTGGTAGAGACGAAACAATAATATCATAGATTATTATTAATCTTCAAACATTTTTTTTGTTGATTTAATAGTTTCACCAGCCGAAATTAAAACATCACCAGTGGATTCTACTACATCTCCCATCTTATCCGTTACTCCTTCAGCTTGTTCTGCAGCCTTTTGCATTAGGTCTTTTGACATATCAGAAACTTTCTGTGCAAGGAATTTCAAATCCTCCAGTGCTTCATCTAAACCCAATGATTCTATTTTAGTTCCTTTTTCATCAGCCATAATAAGGTAATTAGTGGTTATAATTAAATCTGTGCTTAGTATTTGTAGAATCCTTCACCAGTTTTATTTCCTAATTTCCCTTTCTTAACCATTTCAATTAGAAGAGGGCATGGTCTGTATTTGTCATCATTCATATCTCTATGTAGTACTTGCATAATTGCTAAACAAGTATCTAATCCTATGAAATCGGCTAGTCTTAGAGGACCCATAGGGTGACTCATCCCTAATTTCATTACCGTATCAATAGCCTCAGGTTCAGCAACGCCCTCCATGACACAAAACATCGCTTCATTGAGCATAGGAAGTAAAATTCTATTACTAACAAATCCGGGGAAGTCGTTAACAAGAACTGGGACTTTATTCAGATCTTCAGCTAATTTAAAAGTAGTACCAAATGTTTCATCATCTGTTGTTTTTGCCCTTATTACTTCTACTAATTTCATCACAGGTACTGGATTCATGAAGTGCATACCTACTACCTTTGTTGGCCTCCCACTAGCTTCAGCCAAAATACTGATAGGAATACTTGAAGTATTAGATGCTAATATTGTATTTTCTTTTGTTATTTTACCCAAATTAGAGAAAAGTTTTTTTTTAATATCTTTATTCTCTATAATTGCTTCTATAACAATATCACAATTCTTTAAATCATTATTATGTAAAGTAGTCTTTACATTAGAGAGCGTAGAATTCATTTTATCTTGATTAATTCGTTCTTTAGTAACGCTTCGTTGAAGATTTTTGGTTATTGTATTAATTCCATTCTGAACAAATTCTTCTTTTATGTCACAGAGCAATACTTCTTTTCCAATTCCAGCACAAACTTGAGCAATTCCAGCACCCATTTGCCCTGCTCCAATTACGCCCACTTTCCTAATTTTCATTTTCACTCAATTTAATCATTATTGCGTTCTGTACATGCAGTCTATTCTCAGCTTGATCAAAGGCGATTGAATAATCAGCTTCCATCACTTTATCAGTTACTTCTCTATTACGTTCAGCTGGTAAACAGTGCATAAATAAGGTGTTTTTACCTGTTAAATCCATCAAATTCGAATTAACTTGGAACGGTTTAAATATTTTTTCTCTAGCTTCAGCCTCTTCTTTTTGACCCATAGAAGCCCAAACATCAGTATAGATTACATCTGCATTATTCACAGCTTCATTTGGATTATGAAGTATTTCAATTTTAGAGAGGCCAGCTTCCTCAGCTCTTTGAACAGTTTCTTGATCAGGTTCATAGCCTCTAGGACAGCAACAAACAAAATGGAAAGGAATACGCATTGCTAGATGTAACCACGAATGAACAATATTATTTCCATCTCCCATGTATACTATTTTTATATTTTCAATAGTGTTTAAATGTTCCCAGACTGTGAAAATATCCGTCATTATTTGGCATGGATGGTTGTAATCCGTCAAACCATTTATAACAGGTATATCTGAATGTTCAGCTAGTTCAATAATATGTTGATGATCAAATAATCTAGCCATAATCATGTCATTATATCTGCTAAATACTCTAGAAATATCTTTGATAGCTTCACGTTTTCCAATCCCTATGTCATTTGGACCTAAAAATAAGGCATGACCCCCCATCCATTCAAAACCAGTTTCAAAAGAGACTCGAGTTCTTGCTGATGGTTTTGCAAAAATCATGGCTAATGATTTATTATTAAAATGGTTAAAATCTTTTCTTGATCTAAATTTTGCTTTAACATCTTTGGCTAACTTTAATATTTCCCAAAGTTCATCTCCAGTATAGTCAGAGATATGGATAAAATGTTTTTTAGACATCTAATCGCGATCTATTCTTGGGGCTAATAGAAATTTAACATTTCCTTGGGCACCAGTCATATCATCAACGGCTAAATCAGCATCAATTTTAACAGGTAAATCAGTTCCTAAATTGATGTGTAATATTCTATCAGCAGGCAAAGAATTGACCATTAGCGCAAAATATTCAAGCGAAAAGAGAGAAGTGGTGTCCTCTGATGAATCTAATTTCTCTAGTTGTTCTTTTCCTAATGATAAATCCACGCTGTTCTGATTATCACCTTCACATACTAACCTAAAGCTATCTTTACTAGTTGAGAGTGCAATATGGTCAGATACGGTCTTTGAAGCCTTAATTCCTTGTCCTATTTCTCCAACAGCAACACTAACAGAGGCCGGTAAATCCAGGGAAGGTACTTTTGGGTCTGGCATTCCTGAAGTATCAAGTAGTGGCATTGCTCTTGTTAAGTTACCTATGTTGACGACGAGCCTATTTAGGTCATCATCTTTTTCAAGTTCAACCATATCGGTTTTTCCAGCGACAGTTAAAACAGTTTTAAATTTATCAATATCTAGTCCCATTTCCATTGGTTCTGCTTCAAAAACATCAAATGCAGATTTAGCTAAATTAGTCTCAATCATAGCTACATGAGAGGGATCTACGGCTTTAATTTGCAATCCATCTTCCGTAACATTTAACTTTGCTTCATCCACTAGTGAACCTACTGTTCCAATGAATTCTTTTAGACTATCTGCTTTGATTCTGGCTTTAAACATTAAACAACCTGTAACATTGATTAGTGGCCGATATTTAAATTTTGTTTATGCTTCTAAAGTAGCCATTAATCTAATATACTTAGCTCCGATGAACATACATTCTACTTTTTGGAGGGAATTTTTGTCAGAAAAAGATTTAAAAAAAGGTACAACCACTTTAGGGTTGGTTTGTAAAGACGGCATAGTAATGGCAACAGAGATGAGGGCCACAATGGGTAATTTAATTGGTCACAAGACTACTAAGAAATTATTCCAAATATCCGATAATATGGGTTTAACAGTTGCAGGTCTAGTTGGAGATGCCCAAATGTTGGCGAGATGGCTATCAGCTGAAGTTAAGTTATATGAATTAAAGAATGGAAGACAGATGTCTCTCAAAGCCGCGTCCACATTAATGGCTAATATTATGAATGGTAGAAGGTATATGCCTTTCTGGGTTCAGCTACTTTTAGGTGGCATTGATTCCGAAGGTTCACATGTATATTCACTTGATGCGGCGGGAGGTTCAATACCTGATAAATATCAAACAACTGGTTCAGGTTCACCTTTTGTTTATGGTGTTTTGGAAGATCGATTTAAAGAAAATATGACTGTAGCTCAAGGCAAAGAACTTGGAGTTAGGGCTCTAGTTGCAGCAATGAAAAGAGATTCAGCTTCAGGAGACGGCATATCAATGTGCGTAATAAATTCTAAAGGATATCATCCTGTTTCTCCAGATGAGTTAAAGAAAATTGAGACTAATTTAGAAGCTTAATAGCTACTAATTTAATAATAAGGGAGGTCAAAAATGGCCGTAGAAGACGTAATTAAACTAGTCAAGAAAGTCGCGACAGAAGTCATACCAGATAGTGTATCTTTTACAGATATTAAAGTGGAAGCATCTAATGTGGTTTTGTACACTCCAAATGTAGAAATTTTTACTGAGAATAATGATTTAATTCGTAATTTAGCTCAGAAAGTTAGAAAGCGCATAGTAATCAAGGCAGATCCTAGTGTTCGAAAGCCAATTATTGCAGCTAAACAGAAGCTCAACGAAATAATACCTGAAGAAGCGGGCGTTGTTGAGATAAAGTTTGATGAAATTAATGGTGATGTTATTATAGAAGCTACAAATCCAGGTAAGGCGATAGGAAAGCAAGGTGTAGTTCTCAATAAAGTTCGTAGAGAGTTAGGTTGGAATCCAGTAGTCTTGCGTTCAGCTCCAATGGAATCTAAAACATTGAAAGATATTCGGAATTATATGTTAGGGGATAAAATTGCAGAAGGTCGTAAGAAATTTCTAACTAAAGTTGGTAAGAAAATATTCCGTGATACTATAGATGGTGAACAACATATTAGAGTTACTGCATTAGGTGGATATCGAGAGGTAGGTCGTTCCTGTCATCTTTTAATGACTAAAGATAGTAAAGTATTGATTGATTGCGGTTTCAATCCTGGAAATGAAAAGGAGCCAAGTCCATTTTTAAGTGCGCCTGAAGTAACTCCTCTCGAAGGAATAGATGCAGTAGTTCTTACACATGCGCATTTAGATCATTCAGCTTTGCTTCCAATGTTATTTGTTTATGGTTTTGATGGTCCAATTTATTGTACGCCCCCCACAAGAGAATTATCTTCTCTTTTGCAAAATGATTATATAAAAATTCAGAACAGTGAAGGGAAAAGAGTTCCTTACAATACCGAACATATTCGACAATCAATTAGAAATACAATACCTCTAAATTATGGAGATACTACAGATATTGCACCTGATTTAAAGTTGACATTTCATAATTCAGGACATATTTTAGGTTCTGCAGCAGCGCATTTCCATGTTGGTGAAGGGCTTTATAATTTAGTTTTTTCGGGAGATATTAAATTTGAAAATACTTGGCTTTTTGATAGAGCCGTTAATAATTTCCCTAGACTTGAAGCTCTTATTATGGAATCAACATATGGTGGTTACAAAGATTTTCAACCATCAAGAGAAGAAGGTACTCGTAATCTTACTGAAATAATTAATAGAACTGTTGAAAGAAAAGGTAAGATTTTAATTCCGGTTTTTGCAGTTGGTCGTTCTCAAGAAGTTATGCTTGTACTTGAGAAAGCCTATTCTGAAGGTAAGTTGAAAGATATGCCCGTATATTTGGATGGTATGATATGGGAAGCCACAGCTTTGCACTCAGCATATCCTGAGTATTTGAATAATAACTTACGTAATAAGATATATCAAAATCAAGATAATCCGTTTCGTTCAGAAATTTTTAATAAAGTTGAAAGCCCTGAAATGCGGCAAGAAATTTGTGGAAGAGAGGAACCTGCAATAGTTTTAGCTACTTCAGGTATGGTTAATGGAGGGCCAGTTATGGAATATTTGCGACATTGGGCTCCTGATTCGAGAAATAGTATGATTTTTGTTGGTTATCAAGCCTCAGGAACTATGGGGCAGAGGTTGCAGCAGGGTGCTAATGAGATTCATCTACATGATAGAGAAAATGGAGGAATGGTTCCAGTTAAAGTAAATATGAATTTAGAAACTTGTGAAGGTTTTTCGGGACATAGTGATAAGAGGCAGTTAATGAGATATTTAAGAACTATAAGACCGCGTCCAAAAATAGTGTTATTGAATCATGGAGATGCTCAAACTTGTGAACAATTTGCAAATGATATTAGGCGTAAAGTAAGATTAGATTGCCGTGTACCTCATAATCTTGAGACTATAAGGTTCTTATAATGAAAGAAATAGAAGATAAGATTTTAGAAGTTATAAAAGAATTAGAGAGTTGGCAGAATAGAGAAAAAAAAGTTAAGATTAGATTAGAAAAAGATGAGGCTGATATTTCTGAATTAGATAGAATTAAAGAGCAGATATCTCATTATGAGAGTTTGTTACATGATATGAAAAAGGCGATGTCATCAACTGATGTATCACGTACTATTTTTCGTTCGGGAAATCCATAATAATATAGATATAGAATGACATTTACATTGGGTGAGGTGGCAGAGCCCGGCTATGCACGCGACTGCAGATCGCGACCACGGGAGTTCGAATCTCTCCCTCACCACCAATGCTTTACATTCTATCAGGTGCTTTAACACCCAGTATACCTAAACTGATATTCAATATTTTTTTTGAAGCAGATACTAAATTAATTCTTAATGATTCATTATTATTTCCTACTACTGGACAATCTCTATAAAACTGGTTAAAGTTTGAAGCTAATTCATGTGTATAATTTGGAATATAATGAATAGATAGGTTAGTAACAGCTCTTTGGATAGTATCTGGCCATTTTGAAAGAGTTCTCAATAGTTTTATCTCCGAATCTGATAATTTTTCATTTAATTTCATACGGGGTATATCTTTACCATAATTCCGTAGTATAGCTGCAGCTCTAGCATGTGAGTACATTGCAAATGGAGCTGAATCACCTTGTAAATTAAGTGCATCCTCTATGTTAAAAGTAAATCCTTTTTCGGCTTGTACTTTAAGAATATTATATCTTAGAGAACCTATGCCTATATTCTCTGCTAAATCATTTTTAGTCTCTTTATTCAAGTCAGTTTCATCCAGCTTCTTTTTTGCTAGTTCGACAATCATTTCCATTATATCATCTAAGTAAACTACTCTTCCAGCTCTAGTAGACATCTTTCCCCCCGGAAGATTTACAAATGAATAAAATAAGCCAATAGGTTCCTTAGAATCTAATTCTCTTAGAGCAATGCCAAGTAATTTACTTTGCAATCGATGGTCCTCTCCCAGAACATTCAGGGCTTTATCATACCGTTTGAATTTATGTAGGTGGTAAGCAATGTCTCTAGTCGTGTATAGGCTCAATCCATTTTTTCTTGTAAAAAAGAATTTTTGATTTCTTCCAGCAATATTTTCTTTTTCGAGATCTAAATAATAAGCTCCATTTTCTTCTTTGCATATACCACATTTTTTTAAGTTTTTGATAACTTCTTCAACTTTCCCATTTGCTATTAAATCAGATTCATGGTAGTAATTATTTGCTTCAGCACCTAGACGTTTTAAGGAAACTTTCATTCCTTGAAGCATTCTTTTTGCAGATTCTTTTACTTCTTTGAGTACTTTTGTATTTCCTCCCTCTATTTCTTCCATTTTCCGGTAAATTTGCTCTTTAACATCTATTTCTTCTTCCAGTAGTTTTGATGCATTTCGGTAAGCTTCTACTAATTCATGGTCAACTTTACCTTTATTTTTAGTTTCATAATTTGATAGTCCAAAAGCTAAAGTGGCAGCTTGCCTCCCAGTATCATTTACATAATATTCAGTTTCTACATTATGGCCATAGTATTGTAGAAGTCTAGCAATACTATCACCGATTATAGGATTTCGAGCTCTTCCCATGTGGAAAGGCCCCGTGGGATTAGCAGATGTGTGTTCAATAAGTATTTTCTCTATCTTTCCATTTGTCTTAGCATAAGAATCATTATTTATTTCATTAATTACGTCAATTGTAATGTCATTCCAGTTAATGACAACATTACAATATCCTTTTTCTGGTTCAGCAGAGATTATTTTTTTAATGTCTTTGATTTCTAAAGCGATTTTAGTTGCTATATCTAAAGGGCTTTGCTTTAATATTTTAGCTGCAGGAAAACAAACTAAAGCAAAATCACCAATGGGTGGTTTCAAATCAACAGGCAAGTCAGGCCAATTCATTTTTCTTGTTATAGTTGAAATTTTTTTCAAAATATCATCTATTTGGTCTGTAACTTTGTTGCTCACAAATATGTTGTACTAAATGGGGGTATAAGCTTATCCAATATATCTTGAAATAGAAGATGAAATTTCAGGTGGTGCTTGTTCTTGTACATTTTGCACTTCTTTTTCAAGGTTTTCAGCTTCTTTAAGTAATGGTTTTGGATCTAATTTAATAGCTAATAATAATTCATCGATAGCTTTGATTACATCTGCAGCAGCCTTTGCATCAGGTACATCTTCATTTACTTCAGCTAAAAGGCCAAGAACGTTTAAATCACGTATTTTTCCCTCATTTAAGAAAGCACCAGTAATACCTCCTATGGTTCCAAAAGTAAATGGTTTTACTTTAGCTTCTTCAATCCAAGGTCTTGCTCCAGTTGTTGATGCGATTCCATAAACATCATTATCCTTTCCATCCTCTTTTGGTGGTGCACTAAATCCTTCAGCAGAAATTATTTTTGTACATCCTTTTTTTACAGCCCAATCTGTTAGTGAACTAACCAATTCTTTACTCATTTCCGCAGGCGGAGTAAATTCACTAACACAAACTACAACTTGATTGCATGTGCCATCATTACATAATTGTTCACCTGAGTATAATCTTAATGGATTATGGGGTACACCTGCCTTAATCACTGTAATGGCTGGAAATTTGGAACTGTCTATGATTCCTATTTGTTCTAATTTTAGTGTATTAATTAGGAAATTAGCAACAATTGTACCAATTAGACCTACACTAGGAAATCCTACAATAAGTACAGAACCCTTCAAATCTTTTTCAACTATTTCATGAATATTTATCGAACTATTCATAGAAGGTCATCAAGATCCGCATCGTCTTCGAGGTCAGGAAGATCTGCATCATCATCTAAAAGGTCACCTAAATCATCATCAATTTCTTCATCATCACTAAAATCTTCTTTTAATGATTTATTCCCGCCACCAACAACTTTCAAACGTGTCCATAGTGAAAATTCAGGAATGTCACTTCTATTTGCAAAACGTTTAGCGTCACTAACCGTACGGAATTTTCCAAGGATAGGGTCACCTTCACCAGGGTCGGCAGGAAGCATAACATATCTTTCTTTATTGACTATATCACCGACAAGAAGTCGGACAGCTTTGAGGACATCAGGATTAGATTCAGACATTTTTAACTCAGGTACCCTATCTAGCCTCATTTAAATAATTTTATGGTGACTCAAATATAAACCAAAGGAGTTATTTACTCATTTGTTTCAATGACATTATGTCTAATCGTAAATCTCTTGTATTGAGAGGTATTGCAGAATGCGTTACTGAGGAGGAACTAGATAAATTGCTTTCTAATAAAACGAATCCAAAAGCATATATTGGTTTTGAACCATCTGGATTGTTACATGCTGGCTCATTAGTTCCAATGTTAAAGTGTAAGGAACTTGTTGAAGCTGGATTTGAAGTTACGATACTGTTAGCAGATTGGCATGGTTACATTAATGATAAGCTAGGAGGTAGCTGGGAAAATTTGGCAGCTGGTGTTGATTATCAGAGACAAATGTTTACAGTATTTAGCCCAGGTGTCAAATTCAGAACTGCTAGTGAATTGGTCAATGAGGAAGGATATTGGGAGATGGTTCTTCGAATTTCTAAAGCAAGCAGCCTAAAGCGTATGCGAAGGGCACTTTCAATAATGGGCCGAGATGAAAGCGATGGTGACAAAGATATGTCTAAATTTTTCTATCCTGCAATGCAGGCTACTGACATCTATGCTTTAGATGTAGATTTAGCATTGGGAGGTATGGATCAAAGGCATGCGCATATGTTAGCAAGAGATGCTGCAGATAAGTTAAAATTCTCAAAACCAATTGCACTACATACACCACTCCTTGGGTCTTTATCTGGACCTGGAAGAATGGATACAGATGCTAAAATGTCTAAATCTAATCCCTCTGGGACCTTATTAGTTCATGACAGTAAAAAGGTTTTAACTAAAAAATTATCAAAGGCATATTGTCCATTAGAAAGAAAAAGTAACCCTGTTTTAGATATCTGGGAGCATCTTCTTGAACCTGCGTTAGGAAGGATTACAATAGAGCGGCCTGAAAAATTTGGAGGTAATTTAGAGTTCGATTCTTATTCTAATTTAGAAGAGTCTTACCTTTCGGGTTCATTACATCCATTAGATTTGAAAAATGGAACTGCAGCAGCTCTTTTCCAAGTAGTAAAACCAATGCAAGAAGCATGTGATAA
>JAAZXG010000001.1:0-234 GCA_014240255.1 Methanobacteriota archaeon | reverse complement strand
ACTCGGAATTTTATGATGCTTTGATTTCAGCAATGGATTAATTTTGGTGGTTCTTTTTCCGAAATATCCTTAATTTCACCAGAAGAATGGACAGTTGAAATCATATAATTAATCCAATTTTTCATTCCTTTAAGATTAATGCCTCTATAATTATCGGGAAACGTTTGTAATAGTTCAGGTAATTGTCTCATTAATCTTTGTGCAGCTTTTGTATTTCCTGTTTCGAGATGTACT